>JAFRLD010000143.1 GCA_017431395.1 Bacillota bacterium
GGACGGGGACATGATCCTGGCCTGCTGCCGGGAAGGGTACGCGCTCGGCTACCGGACCTTCGTGTTCCAGGGCGGGGAAGACCCGTATTAGACGGATGAGATCCTGTGTGAGATCGTCTCGTCTCTCCACCGGGAATACCCGGACTGCGCCGTCACCCTGTCTGCAGGCGAGCGCAGCAAAGAGAGCTATCAGAGGCTTTTCGAGGCGGGAGCACGCAGGTATCTGCTTCGCCATGAGGCCGCCAGCGAGGAGCTTTACCGGAAGCTGCATCCAGCCGAGATGAGCCTTACCGTTCGTAAGCGCTGCCTCTTCGATCTGAAGGAGATCGGCTATCAGGTCGGCGCCGGCCTGATGGTGGGAGCACCTGCGCAAAGGCTGGAGCATCTGGTCGAAGACATCCGTTTCCTGCAGGAGCTGCAGCCCGATATGATCGGAATCGGCCCCTACCTTCGCCATGCGGACACTCCGTTTCGGGACTTCCCGAACGGGAGCATGCTCCTCACGCTCCGGTTGCTTGCCATCCTGCGCCTGATCTTCCCCTATGCGCTGATCCCTTCGACGACCGCCCTCGGCACCATCGACCCGAAGGGGCGCGAGCTGGGGCTTAAGGCCGGCGCCAATGTCGTCATGCCGAATCTCTCTCCGGCGGATGTGCGGGACCAGTACTCTCTGTATGATAATAAACTCAGTACCGGCGAAGAATCCGCCCAAAGCCTGGATCTTCTCAGAGCACAGGTCCAGGCCGCCGGCTACCGGATCGTTACAGACATCGGTGATGTGAAGCGCTGAGCTGACTGATGAGCCCGCACCGGGTCTGGTGCCTGTTGTATATGATAAAAACGCGGCATCTCTGCCGCGCTTTTTTCGTATAAGTAAGCTTTTTGTCCCATCAATTCTTGAAGGAGTGGACCGGTGCCGGGATCCTGCCGCCCCGGCCGATAAACCGGCTGGAGTCGAATCCGTTGACCTCCATGACCGGTGCCGAACCGAATAAGCCGCCCCAGTCCACCTTGTCCCCGGCCTTCATGCCATAGACCGGGACCACGCGGACCGCAGTGGTCTTGTTGTTGATCACACCGATCGCCGCTTCATCCGCGATCATCGCGGAGATCGTCTCGTCCGGAGTGTCTCCCGGGATAGCGATCATATCCAGGCCGACCGAGCAAACGCTGGTCATCGCCTCCAGCTTATCGAAGGTCAGACAGCCATCCTCCACGGCTGCGATCATGCGGTTGTCTTCGCTGACCGGGATGAATGCTCCCGACAGTCCGCCGACGTGGCCGGACGCCATGATGCCGCCTTTTTTGACCGCATCGGTCAGCATCGCGAGCGCAGCGGTGCTCCCATGTGCTCCGCAGCGTTCCAGTCCCATGACCTCCAGGATCTCCGCGACGCTGTCGCCGATCGCCGGCGTCGGTGCCAGAGACAGGTCCAGGATCCCGAACGGGATGCCCAGTCTGGAGCTGACCTCCCGGCCGATCAGCTGACCTGCCCGGGTGATCTTGAATGCCGTCTGCTTGATGACCTCAGCGATCTCGTCCGCGGTCGCATCCTCCATCCCCTGCAGCGCTGTCCGCACTACACCGGGTCCGCTCACGCCGACGTTAATGACGTTCTCGGCTTCACCAACCCCGTGAAAAGCTCCTGCCATGAACGGGTTATCCTCCACCGCATTCGCGAAGGCTACGAATTTAGCGCATCCGAAGCTGTTCTGCTCCCGTGTCAGGTAAGCGGTCTTCTTGATCATCGGGCCCATTTTCCTGACTGCATCCATGTTGATGCCGGATTTCGTGGATCCCAGATTGATGCTGGAGCACATATTGCTCGTCTCCGCCAGTGCATAAGGGATCGCGTCGATGAAAGTTTCATCGCTGGCTGTACAGCCTTTGTGCACGAGGGCCGAGAACCCGCCGATGATATCAATGCCGACCGCTTTCGCCGCGTCATCCAGCGCCTTCGCGTAGAGCAGCCACTCCTCGGTTGAGGAGGCGTTCGCCAGAGCGATCGGGGTGACCGAGATCCGCTTGTTGACGATGCTGATGCCGTATTCGTCGCCGACTTCATTGGCCGTCTGGACCAGATCCTTGGCCAGTCTCGTGATCTTATCGTATACGCGGCCTGCGGCAGCCTTGTGATCCCTGCCAAAACAGTCCAGCAAGGAGATCCCCATGGTGGTGGTGCGAATATCCAGATTCTCACGCTCCAGCATGTGGATGGTTTCAAGTACATCTTTATAGATCGCCATCGCTGCCTCCTAGATCTTATGCATCGTATCGAAGATCTCTTCCTTCTGGATACGGATGGAGAGACCCTTCTCCTGACCAAGCTCCTCTAAAGCATCCCTGAGCTGTTTGAAACCAGCTTTGGCTTCATCGATATTCACCAGCATGAGCATGGTGAAATACTCCTGCATGATGGTCTGTGTGACATCTTCGATATTCACGCCAAGATCGTTCAGGACGCCTGAAACGCCGTACATGATCCCGACCTGATCTTTGCCGATTACTGTGATGATCGCTTTCATATTCTGCTTCTTCTCCTGTTGTTCCTGTGATTATTCTTTCTCGATCCTGCCGGAAACGATCCAAGGTGCAGGCTCTCTCTCGAAGGTGTTGTCTGAAGCGAGCCGGTCGATGCCGACCCGGATGACCTCCGCGTCCTTGATCCCCTTGTCTGCGAACAGGTCTTTTAGCTGTCCCGCTTCTGCGAAGTCCAGGGTGTAGACGACCAGGATGATGTTCGGATTCAGCTTCATCAGGCAGTCGATCTCCTGATTCAGGCTGGCGGATGCGACGAGGAATGCGATCGCCGGTGCAGGCAGATCCTTCATATGCTCTTCGTCGACATGGTCCAGGATCACCACGTTCCGCAGATCGTAATACTCGACGTTTTCTTCCAGCGCGTTTCTCTGTTTCGCGTTGTATTCAACGGCGATGACCGTACCTTCACTGGCCCGGAACGCCGCGTCGATGGCGATGACCTCTCCTCCGACGACGCAGATCGTATCCTCCACATCTATACGCATCTTGCTGAGGATGATATCGCGGATCTCGCTGCCCAACGTTCTGGAGGACGGACGCATGGTCACATCGCCCAGGCCGCTCTTATTGGTGCTGACCGCATGCGGGTTGACCATCAGCATGCCTGCAGAGGCATTGATCCCACGGTCGATCATGAACCGTACGTCATCGTGTTTGATCTCGCCGACCGGATCAGATCCTTCATTGTACCAGACCTCTACTTCACCGAGTCCCGCGTTCCACATCCTGTAAAACACCTCGGTATCCCCTGCCTCTACGAAAGCCAGGACCGCCTTATGGGATTCCACCGTCGGTATGATATTCTTATTTTTTTTCGTGACGTCCATCATCTTGATCTGTTCCAGATCGATGGGGGTATTCTCTGCAAAATACTGCAGCCATCTCAGGATCTCATCGTTCGTAAAAAGTACTTCCTTCGCCATGGCTGTGCCTCCCTTCCTCATAATTATGCATTTACTATACCACATTTGCCGCCAGTTTTTCGCTGTAAATAAAATGCAGATTATGTAAATATATGGGTTTACAGTTACAGTTATTTATGGTATTATTTGGATACGCTGACGAAGGAGGTATGAACGATGGACTATTACACACTGATCATTCGCGGGATGCTGGACAGTATGATCCGGATCCGTGATGAATATTCCGCAGAGCTGGAGCTTTGCCCCGAGGGAAGCCTTTGGAAAACGGATCAATATGGGCACACCAATTATTTCTGGGCCTACCGGGAAGGCGACGGTTACGTTCGCAGGGGCATCTCCAGAGATCCGGAGATGCAGCGGAGGCTGGCCCGTAAGGCCTATCTCACGAAGAGCCTGAAACTGCTGGATAAAAATATCTATCAACTGGAGCGGACACTGAAACAGCTGGAGCCTTTAGAAGCCGGTGCTGTCGTCTCCAGGTTGACGAAGGCTTATCAGGACCTCCCCGGAGAATATTTTCTTTATCCTTCCCGGTAAATCTGCTACAATGATGTTGTATTTAACAGTTACAACACTTGTACTAAAGGAGATTACCTATGAATTTGATGAATATGCTAGTCAAGGCACTGACCAGCGGGGCCGCGCTGCAGGCTCTTTCTGCGAAGACCGGCCTGAGCGAAAAACAGTTAAAAATGATCATCATGATCGCAGTTCCGCTCCTCCTGAGAAAGATGACTACGAACGCATCCTCCCAGAACGGAGCGCATTCCCTTCTGGGCGCGCTGACCCAGCACCAGAGCAAGCAGTCCGTCGACGCGCAGCTTGAGAACGCTGATGCTGAAGACGGTTCCAAGATCGTCGGCCACATCCTGGGCGAGGATCGGGAGACCCTGATCGACCAGGTCGCTAAAGAAGCTGAAGTGGATCCGAAGGATGTCAACATCGTCCTCGGCAACATCTCTCCGACGATCATGAACGGCCTTTCGGCAGCTACCGAAACGGCTTCCTCACAGCAGTCCTCCGGCGTTGACCTCAGCGACGGCTTCGATCTCTCTGATGTGATGGGCCTGCTCGGCGGCATGTCCGGTTCCGGCGCTTCTGCTGAATCCGGTGAACCTGCAGGCAGCGAGCCTTTAGGAGGCCTCGGCAACCTGTTCGGCTCCCTGCTCGGCGCAGCCAAGCCGGAACAGGATCAGGGCAGCAACGGAACCCAGCTGATCCAGTCACTGCTTTCGATGATGAAGTAGGCGATGCGCCAGGAAACTGGGTGCGGGCACAGGCGGTAAGCCCCGGCCAGAAAGCTCGGTGCGGGCTCAGATGGAACGCCCCGGCCAGAAAGCTCGGTGCGGGCCTGGGCGGTATGCACCCGGCAGCTGGGCGCGGGCCCGGGCGGTAAGCCCCATGCCAGGCGCCTGCCTTCTAAACGCGACTATGCGACCCCGCCGCAATGGCCTCGGCCCCGCGGCGGGTTTTTTCGTGTCATTTCCCAGCCCCAGGCCGGTGCTCTCTCATGTAATTCAGCGCCATGATGATATACCCCTGCCTCTTATCCTTCGGCAGTTCTTCCGGGAACAGATCCTCTGGAATTTCATATCGTGCGGCAGCGTCCGGCCGGCTTTTGTCCGCTTCTGCCCCCGCTTCGCCATACCGCATGCAGATCCGGAGTACCTCGTCGATGGATAGCTCCCCTGCAGCCGGCTCTTCTCTGGCAGTTGCTGAGCGCAGTTCCCTTTCGGCTGCTGAGCGCAGCTGCGCTGCCATCTCCTGGGTCGGTGTGATCCGTTCGATCACGATTGCCTGCGCGAGGTTGATCTGGGTCACCGCCGGCAGATAGGAGAATTCGATCATCATCTTCTGGGGCAGCTTCAGTTTCTCACCGAGCTCATAAAGCTGCGGCACAAGATAGGTGAGGCGTATCTTTCGCTGAGCGGTCCGGCGACTGACGCCGAATTTGCGGGCAACGATATCTATGGAACGCTCACCGGTGCGGACCGGTGCTTTATCGGTGCGGGCGGATTCTGCGCGGGCCGATTCTATGCGGACGATTGGCTGCCCAGCTTTTGCATCACCATCTTCTGCGGCCGATCGCTTCAGCGCCTCAAGCGCAGTCCGGTACGCCCAGCCCCACTCCAGGTCCGACACCTCCTCCCGCTGGCGGTTCGTGATCCCGATCAAAATGGAGGCATCCACATCGTCTGCTGCCACCTCGATGCAGGGGACGGTCTTAAGGCCTGCCTCTACCGCTCCATCCCTGCGGTTATGCCCTGCCAGGATCTCGTACTGTCCGGATGCTCCCTCTTTTTTCCGGATGATCAGAGGGGAAACAACGCCGTATTCTTTGATGCTCCCGACGAATGCAGTCCAGTGCTCCCCCTCGATTCTCCGGAAATGGTTGTCCCTGCTCTCTTCAAGCGTATCGATGGCATATTCTCTGACTAGTGACTGGTTCTGGTACAAAGAGCCCTTCCTCACATCACTCATGAGCCCGTTCCGATGTCCGTATTTTTAGGAAAGATCTCCCCCAGTTCCTCCGCCACGCCCCAGACGAAAACCTGCGCGTATCGCTTCAAAGTCGAAGCCGAAGCGAAGCTGGTCTCCTCCAGATCCGTGTATTCGACCCCGTCCACCATGTGGGCGAACACCGCCTTGCGATACACTTCCGGAACGTATCGCTTCAGACCCAGATCGACTGCCTCCACATACCGTCTGGCTGTTGCCAGGTCCGGCTGACTGGAGCTCCCCTGTGCTGGTGCTCCGTCCGCTTTCCGGGCGACTTCCAGACCCGCTTCTGTTCCGCCCGTCTCACCGCCCTCATCCAGGATCCTTCGGAAAAACCGGTAGCACCTGATCTGCTTCACTGTCTTCGCATAGATCACCGGTTCCAGGGTCCATCCACCCTTCTTTTGCTGGTAATATGATTTCATTTGCCCTGCCCCTTTTTTGGTTATATTTTACATTTTATGCCATAATATGTCAACTATTCTTTTCTCGGATCCGAATCGCTGCCGTGAGTCGACCGGCGCCCGCATGCCGAAAACGACCATTCGCGATTGGCATGCCCGAGAGCTACTTAAATCGCGAAATATTCTTCTCGCAAAGGCTGGTGAGCGCGTCCGGTAAATGATAGGAAAACGACCATTCGCGATTCTTATCTTCTGAGGGTATTGAAATCGCGAATCTATCACGATTCGTCATTTTCTGGGCTCTTGAGAACGCTGGTTATGGGCAGCGCCAGAGGCTTGAAAAAAGAAAAATCGCGATTCAGGCTACTCTCCGGAGGGCGAATCGCGAATCGTCGTTTTTAACGAAAATAGGACAACTGGGCGTTCGCGATTTATGTGGCTCAGAGGAGGGTGAATCGCGAATCGTCGTTTTTAAGTCGCCCGGCGTAATCGCCCCGTAACCAAATAAAAAAAGCGTCGAAACCAAAAAGATTTCAACGCCTGAATAACCCAAGCCTCGAAGATCTACAAGCCTGCAGATCCGTAGACCCGTCTCAATACCTCCGCTCGTCCGAGCAATCCGCCAGATACTCCGCGGCCGCAGCCATGGCATCGCGCGCTGCTTCACCGATGCTCTTGCCATCCGCATAGGATCCCAGCAGCTCTGCAGTCACGACATCCCCCGCGCCGACGGTCTCGCTAAAACGCAGGACGCGGTCGGGACGAAGGATCTCCTCGTTCATGCCTTCTTTATAATAGAGGCCGCCGCCCTTCATCGTGATGATGATCTGCTGCAC
>JAFRLD010000144.1 GCA_017431395.1 Bacillota bacterium
AATCCGCCCTACATCAAAACGAATATGATCGCGGTGCTCCAGGAAGAGATCAAGAACTATGAGCCCAGAGAGGCGCTGGACGGCGGCCGCGACGGGCTGGACTATTACCGGCGCATCATCAAGGAAGCACCGGAATATCTGGAACAAGACGGATTCCTTTGCTTTGAGATCGGACATGATCAGGGAGAGGATCTGCGAAAGATGCTGAAGGACGACGGCCGGTTCACGCCCGCTGAAGTCATCCGCGATCTGCCAGGACGCGACCGTGTGGTGAAGTGTCAGGTGAAGGGTTAAGTGAGCGGCTGCCCGTCCAGCACTGCCTCCAGAAGATCGTCTCCGGAATAAAGCAGTTTCAGGGAGAAGAATTCCTCGCGCTCAGCGAGCAGGCGCAGGAAGATCCGGTCGCCGGGCCAGAGATTCAAGGCCCCGATCTGGTCCTTCGGGACCCATTGGAGCACGCCTTCATCGCAGGCTGGAACAGGCCAGTCTGCGGGAGCATCTGATGCAAAGGCTGGGCCAGCTAAGGACAGACCAGATTTTGCAGCCAGGCTCGGGCCAGATTCCTCATCCGACGGGACCCGGAACCCATCCGCCGTGTAGAGGCACATATACTCCGTTTCGTAGTTTTCCTGCAGGAAGGTGATGAAGCCGCGGAACCGCCAGCTTGTGAGCTCATACCCGGTCTCCTCGCGGACCTCCCGCAGCAGGCATTCCTCCGGGCTTTCCCGGTCCAGGAATTTGCCGCCGACTCCGATCCATTTGCCCTCGTTGATGTCGTGGGCTTTTTTTGTGCGGTGGAGCATCAGATAGCAGTCTTTGTGTTCGATGTAGCAGAGCGTTGTGATCAGCATGGGGGCCTCCTTTTGTTCGTATTATAACAGAAACGAACTTGATTCCGCCATAGTGGGAACGTATAATGATACCTGATAATGAGAAACTATGAAGGAGGAAGGGAACGATGAGTTATCTCGGACAGGAGATCGGCAAGCTGGGTTTCGGCCTGATGCGTTTGCCGCAGACGGAAGATAAGAAGATCGATATCGAGCAGACGAAGCAGATGGTGGACCTGTTTATGGAAGCGGGATTCACATACTTTGATACCGCATGGGCCTATGATGGGAGCGAGGATGCGATCCGGCAGGCTCTGGTGGAGCGGTATCCGAGGGAGAGTTACCAGCTCGCGACTAAGCTCGCGGCTTGGATCAATTGCAAAACGCGGGAGGAGGCCATAGCCCAGTTCGAGCGTTCCCTGGAACTGACCGGGGCTGGATATTTTGATTACTACCTGCTGCACAACCTGGGGGAGAACCGGACGAAGGTCTTCGATGATTTCGACCTCTGGAACTATCTGGCGCAGAAAAAAGAAGAAGGTCTGATCCGCCACCTGGGTTTCTCCTTTCACTCTACAGCGGAGGAACTGGAGGAGATCCTGAGGGAGCATCCGGAGATGGAATTCGTCCAGCTGCAGATCAACTACGCGGATTGGGACAGTCACGCGGTCCAGGCGGGAGCATGCTACGAAGTGGCCAGAAAATACGGGAAGCCGGTCATCATCATGGAACCGGTCAAGGGCGGCAATCTGGCAAATCCACCGGAGCCGGTCAAAGCGGTCTTCGACGCGGCGGAGCCCGGAGCATCTTACGCATCCTGGGCGCTTCGGTTCTGTGCAGACCTGGAAGGTGTGATCACGGTGCTCTCCGGTATGAGCAATGTGGCTCAGATGGAGGATAATCTTGCGGTCATGAAGGGGTTCACTGGGCTCACGGAGGAGCAAAGGCTGGTCATCGCCCACGCTCGCGAGGAGCTGGACAAAGTGCCATCGATCCCATGCACCGTCTGCGATTACTGTGCGAAGGTCTGCCCGAACGAGATCGGGATCTCAGGTTCTTTCACAGCCATGAACTATGTGCTCCTGTATGATAATAAGGAGTTCGCCAAGAATCAGCTGGGGTTTCTGATCGAAGGGCACGGGAAGAAGCCGGCGACGGAGTGCATCGGCTGCGGCGCCTGCGAAGAGGCCTGCCCGCAGCACATATCCATCGTGGAGGAACTGAAGCGGGTCGCGGAGACTTTGTATTAAAGTGTGGCCGATGCTGATGAAGAAAGGATAGATAACCATGAAAGTACTGTTGATGAACGGAAGCCCCCGAAAGGGTAACACGATGGTAGCGCTCAACGCATTGAAGGCGGGACTGGCGAAGATCCCGGAGGCAGAGGTGACCGAGATCATATGCCAGGACAAGACGATCATCCCGTGCCGTGCCTGCGATGCCTGCGGGAGCATGAGCCGGTGCATCTTCGCGGACGACTCCCCGGAGATCAACGCCATGGTCGAGGAAGCAGACGCCATCGTCTTCGCCACCCCGGTCTACTGGT
>JAFRLD010000145.1 GCA_017431395.1 Bacillota bacterium
AATGCGATCAACTACGCAACAGGCCTCGTGATCAAAGAGCTGCCGATCACACCGGAACGGCTGTGGAGAGCTCTGAAAGAACACGAGAAGACCGGCAAGACCGAATTCGGTGGCGAGGATCTGCCAGAGAAATTCGCGAACATGCCGCCTCTGCCGCAGAGATACAACGTTTAATGCCTCATTAACATAATTATAACTTTACGAATGCAACGAGGGGTTCCGCTAAGCCTCCGGTGGTTTTTAGCGGGACCACTGGAGGCTGGGACTCCTCGTTTGCTATATCTGCAAAGGCTGGCCAGCCTTTGGGTAAAAACGATGAGCAATACGGATTTTGACAGGAGCAAAGAGTGGGAAGTCAGCGGCGCGAAGCTGGCCAAAGCCCACGGATACGCGGATGGAGCCCAGGATCATAAGCGCCATTTCGAGAATGCCCACAGGGCGGAAGAACTTGCTTATGAGATCCTACAGCTGTCCCGGAGCACGCTGATGGTGAACCTTCGCTATCTGGAGGCGGCATTCGTGCGCATCGTGCCAAATCACGACCTGGACACGCTGGAGATCGCCACGGACGGCCAGTTCCTATACTATAACAGCGTGCATGTCTGCCGGCTGTACCGGCAGGCGAAGGAACTTCCGACCAGGGATTACCTGCACGTCACGCTGCACTGCCTGCTGCGGCATCTGTTCATCGGCAAAAAAGTCCGGCCCGATGTCTGGGACCTTGCCTGCGACATCGCCGTGGAGCATATCATCAATGGACTCGATCTGCGGGCCCTCCGGTGTGAACGCCAGACCGCTCAGATGTGGCTGATCCGGCAGCTGCAGGAGGAGCTTCCAAGGCTTTCCGCCGAGTGGATCTACAAATACTTCATGGAGCAGGATCCATCACCGGAGGAAGTCCAGGTTTTGCAGAAGAACTTTCATGCCGATGATCATTCGATCTGGCATAACGAAACGGAATACGACAGCGGCAGCGGCGATCCGGACGAGAACGATCCGGGGACGCCGGAGGGAGACACCGAGACCGAAACGGATGACAACACCGGTCTTGAGGATGCGCTGCAGGACCACGAAGAGGATGGAGAAAACGCCGGAGAAGGCGAGGAACATATGGAAGCTGTGCCCGGCGAAGATGAAGACGGATACGGGGGCGGCGGAGATGAGAATAACGCGCCGGAAACGGATACCCCGGCACTGACACCGGAAGAGATCGAAGAGGCCTGGAAGGAGATCGCCGAGCGGATCGAGGTGGACATGGACACCTCCTCGGACAGCTGGGGCGAAGGGGCCGGCGACATGCAGCAGAGCCTGCGTGAGATCAACCGGGAGAAATACGACTATACCGAACTGCTGAGACGGTTTGCCGTTCTCGGGGAGAACGTCGAAGTCAATGACGATGAGTTCGATTATATATTTTATACCTACGGGCTGAAGCTGTATGAGAACATGCCGCTGGTCGAGCCGCTGGAATATAAGGATGTGAAGAAGGTGCGGGAGTTCGTGATCGCCCTGGACACTTCCGAATCGGTGGCGGGCGACGTGGTGCAGCAGTTCGTAACGAAAACATGGAATATTTTGAAGCAGAGCGAAAACTTCTTCTCCAGGGTCAACGTCCACATCATCCAATGCGGCGCGAGGGTCGAAGAGGATGTGCGGATCACCACGGAGGAAGAATTCGACGAGTATATGAAGCACATGGTGCTCAAAGGTTTCGGCGGGACGGATTTTCGCCCGGTATTCGAGCACGTGGACGAGCTGCTTCGTCAGCACGAGTTCGCGAATCTGAAGGGCCTGATCTATTTCACGGACGGGTACGGGACCTTCCCGGCAAACCCGCCGGCCTATGATGCGGCATTCATTTTTCTGGACCAGGGATATGAACTGCCAGACGTGCCGGTATGGGCCATAAAGATGATATTGAATGAAGATGAGATCCGGGAATTTTGAGATCGACAACGGAATACTGACCGGCTATACCGGAGAAGAGGCTTACCTTCAGATCCCGGAGGGAGTGCATACCATCGGGGAGCGGGCGTTTCACAACTGCCGGTCCCTTCGGGAAGTGACGATCCCTGAAGGGGTGCGGACGATCGATCCGGAAGCCTTCCAGCTTTGCGCCAATCTCACGGAGATCCGTGGCGGCGAGGGCATTACCCGCATCGGTAGGGATGCATTCGCAGGGACTCCCTGGTACCGGAGATACGCAGGGAACGAGACCGGCTGGGACCCGTCCGAGGGGGAGTTCAAGATGGTCGGACGCGTGCTCGTACGGGCGAAGCGGAATATCCGGCTTGCGGAGATCCC
>JAFRLD010000146.1 GCA_017431395.1 Bacillota bacterium
GGAGAAATATTATGTGCGGCTGGAACGCCTCAGCAATAAGGTCATCCCGGTGGGCTGCGTCCTGACTATGGTCGGCACCGGCTCGGAGATGAACGGCGGCTCGGTCATCACCCATCCGGAGCAAAAGCTCAAGATCGGCCATGTCTTCGGCGATGAGGTCATGCCGAAGTTTTCGATCCTGAATCCGGCCTACACTTTGACGGTCCCGCAGTACCAGATGGTCGCAGGTTTTTATGACATCATGTCCCACATCTGCGAGCAGTATTTCTCCGGCACGGACGACAATACGTCGGACTACATCGCGGAGGGCCTGATGAAGTCCCTGATCACGAGCAGCCGGATCGCGGCGAAAAATCCGCAGGACTATGAAGCCCGCAGCAATATCATGTGGACGGCGACCTGGGCGCTGAACACGCTGATCTCCCGCGGCAAGACGACGGACTGGGAGGTCCATATGATCGGACAGGCGGTCAGCGGTGTGACGGACGCGACGCACGGCATGACGCTGGCGGCGGTCTCCCTGCCCTACTACCGGCGGATCATGGCGGACGGGCTACCTAAGTTCAAGCGGTTCGCCATCAATGTCTGGGGCGTGGATCCGGATCTGGGCTCGGACGAGGAGATCGCAAAGGCTGGTCTCGCTGCCCTCGAAGCCTGGATGAAGGAGATCGGCGTCGTGATGCATCTGGCGGAACTCGGCGTGGAGGAATCCATGTTTGATGCGATCGCGGACGGGACCTTCCTGCTCAGCGGCGGCTACCGGAAGCTGACGAGAGAGGAAGTCATCGAGATCCTGAAGGAATCAATGTAACATAATAATGTAGCATATATAAGGAGTTTGAAAAATGGACTATGAGAAACTCGCGGAGCTGCTGTTTCCGCACATCGATAAAACACCGGAAGAGATCGAGGCCATGTATCCCCCGCGGGAGCTTCCCGAGGGAGCGAAAGTGACCCGTCTCGGGCCGAGCCCGACCGGCTTCATCCACCTCGGCAATCTCTACGGAGCTTTCGTGGATGAACGTCTGGCCCACCAGAGCGGCGGAACGTTCTACCTGCGCATTGAGGACACGGACGATAAGCGTTATGTGGAAGGCGCGGTGGAGACCATCACTTCGGCACTGAAGTTCTTTGACATCAATTTCGATGAAGGCGCCGAAATGGAGGGCGGAGCTTACGGCCCATACTACCAGAGCCAGCGCGGCGAGATCTACCAGACTTTTGTCAAGGATCTGGTGAAGCGCGGCCAGGCTTATCCCTGCTTCCTGACCGAAGAGGAGCTGGCAGAGATCCGCGCAGAGCAGGAGGCTGCTAAGGTAACGACCGGGATCTACGGCGAGTATGCCCGCTGCCGCGACCTGACCTATGAGGAGATCGAGGCGAATATCGCGGCCGGTAAGCCCTATGTCATCCGGATCAAATCAAAAGGCAATCAGGTGGATCCTGCCCACTGCTGCCACGAATCCGGTGCCGCCTGCACGACGAGGAGCGGGGCGAAGTGCGTGAACCACGACGGCACGATGTACATCCATGTGAATGACGCTATCCGGGGCGAGGTCGCCATGCCGGCCAATGATCAGGACGTGATCATCCTGAAGGCAACGGGCATCCCGACCTATCATTTCGCGCACGTGGTGGACGATCATCTGATGCGCACGACCCATGTGGTCCGCGGCGAGGAATGGCTGATGTCCCTTCCGATCCATGTGGAGCTGTTTGACAAATGCGGCTTCCCGCTGCCGACCTACTGCCACACCGCAGTACTGATGAAGATCGATGAGGAGACCGGGGGCAAGCGCAAGCTCAGCAAGCGAAAAGACCCTGAGCTCTCCCTGGATTACTACCGCAATGAGGGCTATCACCCGCAGGCAGTCAAAGAGTATCTGCTGACCATCCTCAATTCCAACTTCGAGGAGTGGCGGATGGCGAATCCGGATGCGTCGATCGACGAGTTCGAATTCACCACAGAAAAAATGAGCAGCGGCGGCGCCCTGTTCGATCTGGATAAACTGAACGACGTCTCTAAGGATGTCCTGTTAAAGATCCCTGCCGCGGAGCTGGCTGAGTTTATGGCCGGCTGGGCTGCGGAGTTCCGTCCGGAGCTGGCCCCGCTGTTTGATGGATCGGCCGACGCCTCCTACGGGCCGGAGTACCTCGCGAAGATCCTGGACCTCGGCCGGGACGGCAAGAAGCCCCGTAAGGACCTGATCTATGCCAAGCAGATCTTCGAGTTCATCCGCTACTTCTACGACGACTATTTCGTGATCGAGGAGCCGGTCCCAGAGGAGGTCAGCGACGAGGATGCCCGTGAGATCCTGCAGCGCTACCTTGATTCCTACGATCACAGCGATGATCAGAGCCAGTGGTTCGACAAGATCCGGGCGATCGCGGTGGATCTTGGCTATGCGGCCAAGCCAAAGGATTTCAAAAAACACCCCGAGGACTACAAAGGCCACGTAGGCCATGTCTCCACGGTCATCCGCCTGGCGGTCATGGGCCGCACCCAGTCCCCGGACGTCTGGGAGATCCAGCAGATCCTGGGCGAGGAGCGGACCCGGGCAAGGATCGAGGCCCTGCTGATCTAGAGGGGCGCCTGAGATCTGAGGCCAATCCGGCTGCTGCATCCGATTTCGTCGTTTGATGCAGCAGCTTTTTCTTAGAACCTGACAGAAACTGCCGTAAAACGCATTGTGAGGCAGGTTTTTCTCTTAAAACCTGCCTCAGGGCTGCTATGGAGCCGTCAAAATGACATCTTGCCTCATACATGGCTGATTGCGTCAGGATTTCTGGAAAAAAACTGCCTCGATTTCGGAAATGGATCCTATTCAGTCAGGTTCATCAGTTGAGCGACCGATCCCATGTGAGACATGCGAAACATGGCCTTTTTATCTTCTCACTTTCACTGTGACCGGCTTTGAGTACTTGCTGTAAACGGTCTTCGGGCCAGCCTTTGCATAAGTGCGCAGCTTGTAACGGTAGGTCTTGCCCTGCGCGAGGCCGCGGTGGGTAACGGACTTTACCCGGGCGGACCTGGAGACAGCCAGGCGGTATTTGTTCTCCCCGGGGAGGCGGACATACAGAAGATAGCCGTCCGCACCGGACGCTTTGTTCCAGGAGAGCTTGATCCTCTGCCCGCTGAGATTGACGGCCCTGAGGACCGGGCGGGCGAGTTTGCCGATGATGGTGATCTTTCGGACGGCCTTCTTGTAGGCGTCTGTCGCAGCTGCTGTTACGGTGATCTTGCAAGTGCCGCAGCCTTTGATGGTGACCCTGCCGCGCTTATCCACTACGGCGACTTTTTTGTTCGAGGATCTGTAGGACAGTGCCGTTTTCGCCCTGGCATCGAGCCGGAAGGTCTGGCCGACGGTCTTATTGTATTTGCCGTGGCCCCGGATGGTCTGAGGCACGGGCTGCGCCGGGTCTTGAATGGACGGGTCCGTCGGGTCGGTCGGATCATCACCAGTCGGGTCGGTCGGATCGGTCGGGTCATCCTCCGGAGGCTGCAGCTTCGGCATGGTGACGTTCACGACCTGCCACCTCGCCGCCTCATCCGTAAAGAATCCTCCGCATCTCTCGCAGACCCAATGCTCTATATTCCCTTCCTCTTCATAGGTTGGCGCCTTGGCTTCGACGTGATGAAGGATATGGCCCAACGCCGGGATCACTTCAACATCTTTTCCCATCCCGCAGATCCGGCAGTGGATGGATGTGCGCCCGTGTTTCGAGCAGGTAGGCTCCGCATCGGTCGTGCGCGTCTCTTCCCATTCGTGGGCGCAGTCTACGATGATCCAGTTCAGGTGGCCTCCGTAGTCCTGATTGATCAGGCCGGCGTAGTCCTCCGGAGCAGCCCCTTCCGGAGCGGTGTAATAGACATCGGCGGTCACGCCTTCCAAAGCATACCCCTCAATGCTCCTGACCGAAGACAGGTCGATCCTCCGCAGGTTTTCGCAGGCCGGGCAGATCCTGTAGCCGATCTCCTCGA
>JAFRLD010000147.1 GCA_017431395.1 Bacillota bacterium
GCAGAGCATCGTCAGATCATCAAACTGTTCTACGTCTTTGACAAAACCATCTACTGCGCTGCGAACATTCTGCAAAAGCTGGTCCGGCGCGGCGTCTGCCTCCCTGTTCAGAGCGGCCAGCATCCGCTGCAGACCGAAAAGCTCATCTTTCGCGGTCATCGCTTCCGTCACACCATCCGTATAGAGAAACAGTTTCGTGCCCGGTTCCAGCAGCAGCTCATATTCTTTATACTCAATGCCCTCCATATAGCCGATCACGAGGCCATGCTTATCCTTTATCATTTCGAAGTTTCCATCCGGGGTTTTTAAGACCGGGTATTCATGTCCGGCATTCGTTGCCGTGAGTCTTCCCGTGGAGATCTCCAGGATACCCACCCAGACAGTTACAAACAACTTCATCGGATTATTGCCGCAAATATCATTGTTGGAATCCGTCAGTATCTGTGCCGGCGATTTTCCCTCCTTGATATGCTGGGCAATTATGATTTTTGATGCCATCATGAACAGGGCCGCCGGGATCCCCTTGCCGGAAACATCTGCTATGACGATTCCCAGATGATCCTCGTCGATCAGGAAGAAATCATAAAAATCTCCTCCGACCTCTTTCGCCGGGGCCATCGAAGCGTAGATATCAAACTCCGTTCTGTCCGGATATGGCGGGAAAACGTAGGGCAGCATAGACGCCTGGATGCGGCTGGCCAGCTCAAGCTCTGTTATGATATGCTCCCTTTCGGCTGTGATCTGCATGAGGCTCTCCGTATCGTCCACGATCCTGTTCTGCATGGAGCGTATCTCCTGATATAGATCGGCGATCTCATCATGGGAGCGGATCGGCAGAGTGATCACATCCTCTTTGCTGTACCCGGTATCACCGGCACCGAAGTTCTTGGCCGCATTTGCCAGCATTCCCAAAGGTTTCGTCACCATATAATTCATCAGGATCACACTGAACACGGACGCAGCGACCAAAACGATCAAAACGAAGGCCACCTGTCTCAGCGTGATCGCATCCCTCCCCAGCACCATCAGTAGGGAGATCGTCAGGATGATCCAGGAGATCAGGAAATACAACTTTTCGGATAGCGATATATGCCAGGTGCCATCCTTAAAACCGAAATGGACCAGCATCAGGATCAACGGACTAAAGACCAGGTTCAACAGCAGTTCCATAAGAAAGTTGGGGCCGATCAGCTCCAGAATGATATATTGCTCTACGCTCTCATAGCGCATAGCGCTGCTCCACTCGGTAATGATTGGCAGGAAAAAATGCACTCCGATCAGGAACAATCCGCTGTTCACCACTGGGCATAAGAAGGCTGCCAGTACCGACGCAAGTACGATGGATCTTCTGTAAAAGGCCTTGTATATGAGACCCGCCGCGAAACCGGCCAAAATTCCTTTGGCCAGGACAACCAATACAGTAGCAAACGGATCCACCACAAAAAACACTGCTGCATCTCCGGACAGGAGCACCACCATACCGAAGACAAAACCAAGCCAGGCGCCTGCCATCGGTCCGAATAAAGCAGCGCCCATCACGATGGGAAGCAGCACCAGAGAGACCGAGAAGGGCCCGAAATCGATGGAGAGCCCAAGGAGCTGCAGCAGAATTATAATGACCGTGAACCCCGTCATGGCGGCCCACGTTCTGATATTTGTGTTTTTCTCTGTTCCTGATGATTTCACGTCTTTTGTTCCCTTTAATAGGTAAATCCGTATCTTCCGGATTTCTTTTCATTGCACAACACGTGAGCTTCCTTCAGGTCGTTCAGGCACTGCTCAAAGTCGTTAATAAAGGCCTCTGTCAAAGCGCTGGTCAGATCCGCTCTGCAGACGATCCTTTGTACGGTCACTTCCTTCGCCCCCTCCGGCAGCGGGTAGGCCGGCACCTGCCATCCGTGCATCTGCAGCCGGTCGGACAGGTCATAAAGGTTCCAGACCACAGGGGTTCCGTCACTGTATTTCGCATTCTCCTTTAACGTGTAGCAGACGATAGGTGTGCGGCTTCCTTCATTGTACATGTCGAACAGGCCGCTCTCCTTGATCGCTTTACCGATCAGGCCGGCGTTCTCCGTTGTCTTCAAATGGGTCAACATGTAGCCATCCCAGCCCAGACGCAGGAAATTGTAATACTGGCCCACGATCTGGCTGGCGCTGCGTGAGAAATTGATGGCCATGGTCGGCATCTCACCTCCAAGATAGCTGACTTCGAAGATCAGCTCCTTCGGCAGGTATTTCCGGTCCCTCCATACGATCCATCCCACGCCGGGATAGGTCAGTCCGTATTTGTGTCCGGAGGTGGAGATGGAGACCACATTGGACAGGCGGAAATCCCACCGCATCTCCGGTTCGATGAATGGGGTCAGCATGCCACCGCAGGCCGCATCGACATGGATCACGAGCTGCGGCCGGTCTTCGTGCTCTCTATTGTATTTTGACAACAGCTCATTCAGCCCTTTGATGTCATCGTATTCGCCGGAGTAGGTCGTTCCTTGGATGCCTACGATACCGATCGTGTGATCATCCACGTACTCCATGACATGGTCAAGATCCAGGGTCAGCTTATCTTTTGTCACCGGGACGGTTCTAAGTTCCACATCCCAGTAGACGCAGAACTTCTCCCAGCATACCTGATAGGCGGAGCTGATCACCAGATTCGGACGGGGTTTCAGGGTATCTACATCGATCCCCAATTCCCTCGCCTGATTTCTCCAACGGAACTTCATGGCCATGCCGGCCAGCATGCAGGCTTCGCTGGAGCCTACGGTAGAAGTCCCCAGATATTCTTCCTTCAAGGACACATTCCACAGATCTGCCAGGATATTCACACAGCGATTCTCCAACTCCGCCGTCTGTGGATACTCCGATTTATCGATGGCGTTTTTATCCAGCGTCTCCGCCATCAGTTCGGTCGCCTGATGCTCCATATGTGTCTGACAGAAGGTCGCCATGTTCTGCCTTGAATTGCCCTCATCCAGGAGCAGACTCTCGATCAGTCCCTTCGCCGTATCAGCACTCATAGACATCTTACGCAACCGGTATTTCGGGATCTCCAGTTCGTGTTTTTTCTGTCCGATCCCGATGACAAGACGTCTTGTCTTATGAAACTTCGCTTTGTTTTTTTCTCCGTATAACATGGCCGTTCCCTTTCTTTTACAACATCAGATCACATTCTTCTTTGCTTTTTTCCACTATCTCAATGATCCCCCGCATGGGCTTATGCAAAAGCAGGCCCAGGAGGACGAAACAGGCCGCAAACAGCATCAGGATGCCAAGATCCCTGATGTAGGTCCCATCGTACATCCCGCCGACGCACTCCCGCATGGCATCGATCGCGTAATGCAGCGGCATGAAGTGATACATGACCCGGAAGAAATGTGGCAGGATCTCCGGCGGGAAGATCCCCCCTGCACCGGCCACCTGCAGTATCATGAAGACCACGCCGAGGGCAAGACCAATGTTCTCCAGAGCGAAGACCAGAGAGTATATGATCAGCATGAATACGATGCTGTTCACGCAGGCGGCCAGAACGAACAGTACCGGGTGCAGGCACTGGATCCCCACATAGAGCAGGTCTCCCAAAGATACGATCAATGCCTGGATGAGCCCTATCATGAGGAAGAGACGAAGCCTGCCAAAGAACCGCTCATACAGACGCATCTGTGAGAGGAGTTCCCTGCGTCTGATCTGCACGCTGATCATGACTGCGGCGAAGACTGCTCCGATCCACTGGGCCAGTGCGGTATAGAACGATGCCATCTCAGAGCCGAAGTTTCTAATGGGATATACTTCCTCCGTTTTCATCTGAATGGGCGCCCCCAGACGTTCTACGATCACTTCCGCGTCGGTCTTCATCAGATGGTTGACATCCTTAAGCACATCACTATCCGACAGGCTTTCGAACAGCTCCGATAGATTCTGGAATCCATCCTGCATCGAGACCAGCGTTTGCACGGTCTTGTCCAGCCCGCCGCCAAGAGAGGCAAGAGACTTCTCCGATCCGGAAAGGCCCGCGTCCAGTGTGTTCAGATCACCATACATGTCTGAAAGCGCGGTGCGCACCCCGGATATGGTCTGCGCCACATCCGTGATCGCCTTGTTGATTTTTTTGTCCAGCTCGTCCGTGGTTTCATTGCCGATCTTCCTGGCCCTTCTCTCGGCCGCCCGGATATCTTTCAGGAGACTCTCCACCGTCTCCTGCATCACCGGCCAGGTCGTTTCATCTGCTTTCTCCAGAGTGGACAGTTTTTTGTAGATCTTTCCCAGACGCTTTGACAGCTTCTCGAACTTGCCCGCAAGACCTGTCAGACCCAGATCCGACAGCTTTTTCGCGACCTTATCGGCGGACTGCTGCATCTCTTTGACGATCTTCATGTTCGCCTGCAGGTCCTCCTCGACGAAATCATTGAAGGTGTCCATGTCTCCGCTCACTTCGCTGAGATCCGCTTCAAGCTGCCCCAGCCCCTTCGCAATGATCTTCGCTTCCTTCCGGATGGCAGAGGCTGCGGGCTTCGTCTCCTTCTTATCCGGCAGCGCCTCTTCGCCCGCATCCAGGAGGTTCTCCCCCGCATTCAAAGCATTCTCCGAACTGGAGATCAGACTGTTTGAGGCTTTCAGAAGATCATTCGCCGCATCCGAGATCCCGACCGCCGCTCCTACCAGCGCGATGACCCCATCGAGATCTCTATTGAGATCGTCCATGGTCTCTCCCAGATCTCCGAAAACGTCCTCTGGTTCCAATCCGAGGGCATCCGCAGCGTCTCCCGCTTCTGTGACGTACTTACCGATGGTTCCCACGAAAACGGCATCGACCTCTTCCTCCAGGGTCGTCCTCACCTTATCCGTGATTTTCGGAGCGATGGCATTCGTCTTCTCATTCGTGTAGTATTCCAGCTTCGGATGCTCCAGTTCTCCGGTGGTCACGCTCATGAGTTCACGGCTGAATCCTTCCGGAATGACGAACGTTGCGTAACAATCTCCGGCACGGGTTTTTTCCAGCGCTTTTTCCTTGTCATCGATAAACTGCCAGCCGATCATATCAATGCCCGCCAGTTTCTCCGTCATCATATCACCCACATTGACATGCAGGCCCAGCATATCCGCCCCTTCATCGTCATTGACCACGGCCACCGGGATCCTTCCGGTCGCTTCCGGCTCGAAGGGGTCCCAGTTGGAGAAGATATTGAACCATGTGAAAAGACATGGCACGATACAGATCCCCATAAGGATCACGATCGACACTACACTGGAGGTCAGGCGTTTGAAGTCGCCGGCAATGATCTTTAAGATATTTCTCATTCGCCGCCTCCTTCTCTGGTCCGCTTCCGGAGCTTTTCCCTGATCTCGGAACTCTTCTGATCCACCTCAAGCAGATCGCCGAAGTCGTCTTCCCGGTCCGTCAGTTCCTCCATCTTTTTACGGATGGAGTGATCCAGATATTCCACACCGATCAGATAGGCTGAAAGCAGGAACATACAGAAGACCCAGATCAGCAGGAAGAAGGTCTTATCGCTGTTCGTCAGCCATCGGATCGTTCCCAGGATCAGAGGAAGCAGGATCAGTATGATAGTCCCGTATTTGATCCGGCTCTTGTTCCTTCTATGAAGCTGCTGGGTATACTCCCTCATATTGGTATAAAGCTGTTCGTAACGGTTGTCCTGTGTCCTGTGATCCATTTACAGCACCTCCGTTTCTTCCAGCTTCTCGCTCACGAATCGGTCCACACCGATGAACGGTTTGCGGATAAAGATCCCTATGATGATCGCGATCACACCGAAGATCGCCAGCTGTCCCAGGAAGATCAGATAGTCGAATCTATAAAGCCCGAACATAGCCTCCCGCATGGCATCGATCGCATATGGGTACGGGTAGAATTTATAAAGCTTGGCGAAGATCACCGGCAGGATCTCGATCGGGTAGGACCCGCTGGATCCTGCGATCTGAAGCACCATGAGCACAATGACCGCAGCCCTGCCAATGTTGCCGAAGGATCGTACGAGGGCATAGATCAGCAAGATGAATACCGCACTGGCCACTGACGCGGTGAACCACATCAGCCAGGGATGCACCGGCGTGCAGTGCAGCAGGAAAATATCTCCCGCCACGGTGACGGCTGCCTGGATCTGCCCGAGCAGGAAGAGGATCGCGTATCGGCCAAAGAACCCCTGGGTCTCGGTTGCCTGAGGGAACTTCCTCCGGTTGATATTCGATTTCAGGATCGTGACCAGCATGACGCCGCCCACCCAAAGCGCGATGATGGTATAAAACGGCGTCATCGCCTCGCCGTAGGTATCTGCCGGGTAGAACTTCTCTACGCTGATCTCCACCGGATTCGTGAAGAAGCTGCTATACCGGTCCGGATCGATGTCTAAGGCCTCTGCAAGCGCGTCCAGCCGGTCTTCCGCATCGGCGCTTCGCACCTTGTCTATGATCTCGTCCAGCTTGTCTTCCAGAGGAACCAGCGTAGCCTGCAGCCGGACGAGTGCCTTGTCCAGATTGCTCACGGTCCTGCCGGCAGAATCCAGCACCGGATCGAGATCATCCAGCACGGAAGCCGTGGATGACAGCAGAGGTCTCACCAGTTTCATCGCTGACTTGAGATCCGATACCATCAGCTTCAGCGCAGGAAGCAGTTCCTCATCGTTGATCTTTTTAAGAGCTTCTAAACTGGCAGCGATCTCGTCGATACGGGAGGGCTCCCCGATGCCTTTTTGGATGTCTTTGACCATGTCGATCATGAGATCCAGAGTAGCAGCGGCGATCCTGGATGCAGGCGTCTTCCCATCCTCCGGGATCATAGCCCGCAGATCCTGCAGGATGACCAGTGTATTATCCAGGATCTCCTCCGCCTTTTGGACCAGCTTTTGCCGTTCCTTGGCGTCGATCGGCTGTTTCAGGGCATCGACGATCTCCTCCAAAGCAGCCAGGCTCTTGTCCAGTTTCGCTTTCCTCTGCTCTATCCCATGGGAGACGGTCTTCAGATCCTTCTTCGCCTGCTTATATACCTTCTTCGCATCAGCGATCTCAGACCTGCCCTGACTCCGGTCCGCGTCCAGATGGCGCTCCAATGAATCGAGTGCGCCCGTGATGTTGCCGCTGCTGCCAAGGAAGATCTCGATGGACTGGTTATATGCATGCAACGCATCCCTCGCCTCCGTCAGCTGAGCGAGGGCATCCTCTACCGCCTCGTCACTGTCCAGAGAAGAAACCAGTTCATCGGTATCCCCGAAGAACTTCTCCAGCATGGTCCTCACATACTGTTTATTGATCTTTTTCAGCAGATCTTCAGCTACGCCATCCGTGATCTTAACGGCGGGAGCATTTTTCTTGATATTGGAATAGTTAGTGATCTTCGCGTCTTCATCATTGACGGCCGCTTCCAGATTCTCGATATCGTAGGTGTAGCCGTCTTCAAAAATAAACGCCGCATAATATTCGCCGGACTTCACACCTTCGACGGCTTCCTCCGGATCCTCCAGCGGACAATATTTGATGTTTGTATCATTCCGGATCTCGGAGATCATCTCTTCGGCCCTGTTGATATGCACCCCGTTTTTATCAATGCCGCTGTCTCTGGATGCGAGGGCGACCGGAAGATCCCCCGTATTGACATACGGATCCCAGGTAGCAAAAATATTGATCCACGCGTAGAGCGATGGCATCACGGCGAGGGCAGCAACGATCAAAAGCACGAAAATACTACGGATGATCGACTTTATATCATTGTGAAAAATGCTTAGAATCGTTTTCAACGCCTTTATTCCCCCTGCGCATAGTTATACATAATAATTATAGCATATTAATAGATAATAATCATTTAATATACTGACAACTCTGTATGATTTCCTTGTGTTATCCCGGCACCCGGGCTTATAATGAAAGCACTATATCCCCTGGAGAAAGGAAGTATGAGAAATGAGCAGCTACAATAACATGATCAGTAACGATATCATGCGGGCCGTTACGGATTACATCACTGAGAATGAAAAAAACAAGATCCCGACGAAAAACATCTCGAAGGTCGGAGAAGCTCTTGGCATGATCCGGATCCTGCTTGAGGGGTATAGTTCTAAAGATGACAGCGATCCGCTCTCCATTGCGGTCGATTACGGGGAAACGGATGTTACGCTGAACGTCACACTCCCTCTGGAATGGAGCTTCGATAAGAACGCTCTCAAGACCTGGAAAAAGATCCTGGGACTCGTCGACGAGTTCTCTCACCAGCCCGGAGATACAGACGAAAACGGTGTCCCCATCGAGGACACCATCTGTTTCTGCATTCGTAATGTGTTCGAAGCCCCTGGCAAGTAGGGACCGCGTTACAGGATCCTTTTATGGGATCTTTTACAGGATCCTCCCTCCCCCAAGGCAGATATCCTCATCATAAAGCACGGCCGCCTGTCCCGGCGTGATCGCCCGCTGCGGCTCATCGAAGATGATCTCCACGGTACCGTCGGAAGCGGATAAAGTCTCTTCGGGGACCGACCTTACCGTTGCCCACTGTTCCTTCTGCTTGTATCTGGTCCGGACTCTGCATCGGACCTCCCCTTCGGGCACGATACCGCTGATCCAGTTGAACCGGCCAGCCTTTGCGTGCGAGCTGTAGACATCGTCCGGTCCTCCGAGATAGATCCGGTTGTGCTCCGCGTCGATCCGGCAGACATACCGCGGCCGGCCGAATGCCTGCCCGAGCCGCCGGGTCTGGCCAATGGTATAGTGGATGATCCCCTTATGCGTACCGATAGGATTCCCGTCGAGATCCACGAACTCTCCCTGGGGGAAGTCTCTGCCGGAAGCCTTGCGGATCACCGCTGCGTAGTCGCCGTCCGGTACGAAACAGATGTCCTGGCTGTCCGGCCGGTCCGCATTGACGAAACCGCTCGCTTCCGCGATCTCCCGCACCTCACTCTTTCGCATGCTCCCAAGGGGCAGGAGCACGTGCTCCATCTGCTCCTGGGTCAGCGCATAAAGCACATAGCTCTGATCTTTCGTTTCATCCAGACCTTTTCTCAGCAGATACCGGCCCGTCTTCTCATCCTTTTCGATCCGGGCGTAATGGCCGGTGGCGATGTGCGAGCATCCAAGCTTCTCCGCTTCACGCAAAAGCTGGCCAAACTTCAGCTCCCGATTGCAGTCGAGGCACGGATTCGGCGTCCTGCCGTTCGCATAGGCTTCGATGAACGGGTCGATGACCTGACAGCGAAACAGTTCCCGGTAATCGAATACATGATAAGACATGCCGAGCCTGCTGGCTATGGCCCCGGCATCCTTCACATTGTCCGGCGAGCCTTCCGGCGCCTCCTCATCCGAAAACAGCTGCATCGTGCAGCCGACGCACTCAAATCCTGCGTCCTGCACGAGCTTCGCTGTCACGGAGGAATCGACTCCGCCGCTCATTGCGATCAGTGCTTTCATTTTTCCTCTCCCCCTTCATTAGTAAAGAAGCCTCCGCACGCGTGCAGAGGCTTTTATTCACATAACAGAGTTTTTTATGCTCTATGGCCCTTCGCCTCGATCACCTTGATCACGGCATCTACGTGACGCCCACAGATCTCCTCTGTATCCGCCTCGACCATGACTCGGATCACAGGCTCTGTTCCGGATTCACGCACCAGGATACGGCCGGTATCCCCGAGCTCATCCGCGACCTTCTGGACAGCCGCCTGGACATCCGGATCGTTCTGCGCGTCAGGCTTGCTCTTTACCCTGACGTTCTTCAGGACCTGCGGATAGAACACGACCGGAGCCGCCAGCTCGCTGAGCGGTTTTTCCTTCGCCAGCATAGCCTCCATGATCTTAAGGCTGGTCAGGATACCATCGCCGGTGGTCTCATACTTAGAGAAGATGATGTGTCCGGACTGCTCGCCGCCGATGCGGTTGCCGGTCTCGACCATATTCTCATAGACATACTTGTCTCCGACCTTCGTCTTGTCATATTCGATGCCGACGCGGTCCAGAGCTTTGTAGAGACCGAAGTTGCTCATTACGGTCGTAACGACCTTGTTGTTCAGCAGCTTGCCTCTCTCCTTCATGTAAAGTCCATAGATGTAGATAATGTGATCGCCGGTGATGACGTTGCCCTTTTCATCCACTGCCAGGCAGCGGTCCGCATCGCCGTCGAAGGCGAAACCTACATCCAGTTCTTTTTCCTTCACGAGTTTCTGCAGATGCTCGATGTGTGTGGAGCCGCAGTCCGTGTTGATGTTGTATCCGTTCGGCTCATCGTTGATGACATAGGTCTTCGCACCGAGCGCTTCGAATACGCTCTTCGCGATCTGCCATGCAGCTCCATTGGCCACATCAAGGCCGACTCTCACGCCCTTGAATCCGTATTTGCTCATGCTGATGAGATGGCCGATGTAACGGTTCCGGCCATTGACATAGTCGATGGTCCGGCCGATCTCTTCGCGGCCTGCTGCCGGGATGTCCAGCTTCCCGTCGATGTAATCTTCGACCTTGAGGATCGTATCCTCATCCATCTTCTCACCATCGCCGTTCAGCAGCTTGATGCCATTGTCGTAGTACGGGTTGTGCGATGCGGAGATCATGATCCCGCAGTCGAACTCATCGATCCTCGTAATATACGCGACGGACGGCGTCGTGGTGACGTGCATGATATAGGCGTCGGCCCCACTTGCCATAAGGCCTGTGCAGAGCGCATACTCGAACATGTAGCTCGATCTTCTGGTGTCCTTGCCGATCAGCACCTTGGCCTTCTTGCCCTGGTTCGCACCGTAGTACCATCCGAGGAACCGTCCGATGCGGATCGCATGCTCGAAGTTCAATGTTACATTCGCTTCACCGCGGAATCCATCTGTTCCGAAATATTTACCCATAGGTCTATCTGTCCTCCTTGTGTATGATCTCTCCGTTATCCTTCCAGATGCTGTTCTCAGGAACGACGCCTCTGACGCAGGAAGTCGGATAAATGTTGCAGTTCCGGCCGATCACGGTACCCGGATTGCAGACGGCATTGCAGCCGACCTCTACGTGATCTCCGAGCATTGCCCCGAATTTGCGGATCCCGGTCTCCATCTGCTCCGTCCCGTTATGGACGACGACATTCTTCTTGTCCGACTTGACGTTGGATGTGATGCTTCCCGCTCCCATATGGCTGTAATAACCGAGGATGGAGTCGCCCACATAGTTGTAGTGCGGTGTCTGGACATGATCGAACAGAATGACATTCTTAAGCTCGACGGAGTTGCCGACGACACAGTTTGCTCCCACGAGCGCAGCGCTTCTGATGAAGGCACAGTGTCTGACTTCGGTCTCCGGTCCGATGATGCAGGGGGCTCCCAGATAAGCGGACTGGAAAACGGTCGCTGTCTTATGGACCCAGTCCTGCGGCTGGACTTCCTCATAGTCCTCTCCGAGCGTAGGGCCCAGGGCCAGGATCATCTCCTTGATCCCCTTGAGCGCTTCCCACGGATAGGTGAAGCCTGCCAGATAATCAGCCGCCAGCGTGTGATCCAGATCATACAGTTCTTTTATCGTGTACATTTACAGTCTCTCTTTCTTCTCGATCTCGAGGAAGTACTTATAGGTATCAACGGTCAGCTCGCCGCAGGCTGCTTCGTCACAGGCGATGATCGCACCGTTGTGCATCTGCAGAGCGGAGCAGGTCCACTTATGGC
>JAFRLD010000148.1 GCA_017431395.1 Bacillota bacterium
ACCCTTTGAAATGAAGGGTTTTTGCTTCAAAGGGCACAGAATCCATTCGTTTCAGGGAATTAGTGATTCCTAACCCAACCTAACCAAACTCCTAACCTGCTTAACCCGGGGTGCACCTACCGCAGAGTGTACTTACTGCACCTACTGGCAGGTACTTGCACGCAGGCATTTTTTGTGGGGCGCTGTCCCGCCAGTCACCTGTATAAAAAAAGGGAGCTGTTCACACGGAACAACTCCCTTCAGCAGTCATGCTTTCGTTCGCGCCTGTTGGCAGTTATGCTTTATTCTGTTCCCTCAGCGCCCTCTGCCGAATCTCCCGAATCCTCGGCCGCGTCAGCGCCTTCGCCCTCCGTGGCTTCCTCCTTAGGCTCGTTCGGGATGATCTCCAGCTCGCCGCCGTTGTTCTGGGAAGCCCAGCCGATCCAGGTGCGTCCCGGGTTCAGGCCGGCGTAGACGACTTCTGCTGCATCGCCGGCGGCCTTGATCTCTTCTTCGGTCAGGCCTTCCTCGGCAGCTTTCGCTTCAGCTGCGTCCCGGGCGGCCTTCGTGGCGTCGGCATCGATCAGGTAGAGCTTCTTGTCGCTGTCGATCTGCCATTCGATGTTCTTCACCGTGCCGAGGCTGAAGAGCTTGCCTTCGCCTCCACCCAGTGCGTAGTCACAGTAGGTGACGCTGCCGGTGCTGCCGGGACCCTCGTAGTTTGCCTTGGTGATGTACTCTGTATCATCAAAGAGCACCAGGAGGTTGTCCCGCTTGAAATCATTCTTAAAAGCGTCGGTGTGGTACATCTGGTCCTCTTCGTTATAGGTCCAGTGCTTCGTCTCCCAGTTGGTGCGGTCAGAGAAGTCGAGATTGATCTCGTTTGCGAGGATGTCGCTCATTGGCTCTGCCGTCTCATTAAAGAGCAGCTCGGTCGGGGTCTCGGGATGCTTACGGCAACCGTACTCATCGATCGCGGCCTTGACCTTGTCTCCGTAAACGATTCCGGTATGCTCCGCGGAAACTCCTCTGGAGTGATCCCGGTCATAGAGCCCGCACTCATTGGAGAAGCTCATCTGGTTGATGTGGTCGACGACGTCATCTTTGAAGACGGTGGAAGCTCCGACATAGTCACCCTTCGAATGGCTCTGGCCCCAGTGGATGAAGATGGCATCGAAGCATTCTGAGAACCGGATGAACGGGGGACGTGCGCTCCGCATCGGCCCGATCTGTTCGGGCAGCTTGTTAAAGTCTGCATAGAACCAGAGCGTTCTGGTGATGCCTCCCTCGACTTCGCCTTCCAGGACGATGTCCGGTGGATACTGTTCGTCATCCATGCCCCACTGCGGTCTGGCGTCGGGTGAGTTCTCAACAACGAAGGCGACGATCCGCTGCTCATCGATGATGCTCTCATCATATCCCTGCTCCGCTGTCGCTCCGGTCAGGGGGTTGGTGATCGGTTCCGGCTCGGGAGGAGCGACCTCCTCCTGGCTGGTAGTACTGGTATCTGAGCAGGCGGTCATGAGAAATGCTCCCGCCCCGCAGGCGAGTGCGAGGACTATGACGAATCCTGCCAATAGTTTCGAATTCTTCATAATGTTGTTCTCCTGAAGATCATATACTATATCTTGTTGCATATATCATAACGCATAACGGGGTCGTTTCTCAACAAAAAGATGAAGAAACCCGAAAATGCTTTCGCAGACGGTGCATCCCCATCCCGAAGTGCTTTACCGCGGTAAATACATAAAAAGAACAATATGCACTATTGAAATTTTCTGAAAACGTGGTATCATATAGTCACAGAGAGGCGAAGACCTCTCGAGTTAATAGATTCAGGAAGTTATTGCTAGAGGAAGCGGCCTTTATAGGAGAGCCTGGTTAAGAGAGACAGGACACGAAATAAGGAGAAAGAGGCAAACGCGAAAGAAGACAACTGAATAGAGAAACGTGATCTGAGAGATCTTAGGAAGCGAGCTTCGAAGGGATGCCTTGAACCGGAGAAGGGCTTCAGAAGGATCGAGAAAGGAAGTGAGAGAAGTGAGGGTCTTACAGATTGACAAGTAACGGGCTGCGATAGTCGGAGAGAATGGATCGCAGCCCTTTTTTTTATCTTTTTTTGCTCCGGACTGTGGTATACTGTCACAATGGAGGTAACAGGAGAAATGGCACTGATCACTGTTAAAGATCTGGCGGTAGGTTATGAGACCGGTATCGTAGCGAGCGATATCAATTTCGAAGTGAATACAGGGGACTATCTCTGCATCGTCGGCGAGAACGGTTCGGGTAAATCGACGCTGATGAAGACGCTGCTGCGTCTGCAGGATCCTATCCGCGGCGAGATCGTGACCGGAGATGGGCTCACACGCGGCGAGATCGGATATCTGCCTCAGCAGACACAGATCCAGAAAGACTTCCCGGCATCCGTACGTGAGGTCGTTCTGTCCGGTTGTCAGGGCAGGCTGGGATGGCGTCCTTTTTATGGGGCGTTCGAGAAACAGGCGGCGCAGAAGAATATGGAGCGCATGGGGATCGCTTCCCTGGCGAGCCGAAGCTACAGAGAACTTTCCGGCGGGCAGCAGCAGCGGGTACTGCTGGCGCGGGCACTTTGTGCTGCGGAGAAAGTCCTGCTCCTGGATGAGCCGGTATCGGGGCTGGATCCTGTAGTGACTGCAGAGATGTACGGCCTGATCGAGAAACTGAACCGGGAGGGCATTACGATCATCATGATCTCTCATGATATCTCGGCGGCGATCCATTCGGCCAGCCATATCCTTCACGTGGCGAAAACCGCATGGTTCGGAACGAAGGAGGATTACCGCAGCACCCATATCGGGCAGCGTTTCCTGGGACAGGAAGGAGGCAGGACGTGATGGATCAGCTCATCACTTATCTGCAATATCCCTTCGTGGTCTATGCGATGATCGTCGGCTGTCTCATTGCTCTCTGTTCCTCCCTGCTGGGGGTGACTCTGGTGCTGAAACGGTTTTCTTTTATCGGGGACGGTCTGAGCCATGTGGCATTCGGAGCACTCGCCATAGCAAGTGTTCTGAAAATGAACAATCAGATGATCGTGATCCTGCCCCTCACGATGATCAGTGCGATCCTGCTTCTGAGGGCGGGGCAGAAAACCCAGATCCGTGGAGATGCCGCGCTGGCAATGATCTCGGTAGGAGCGCTGGCTTTTGGCTATCTGATCCTGAATCTGTTTTCTTCATCACCGAATCTGACCGGAGACGTGTGCAGCACTCTGTTTGGTTCCACTTCGATCCTGACGCTGACAAGGCAGGAGGTGATCATGTGCGCGTGTATGTCCCTGGCGGTCATCATTCTGTTCGTTCTGCTTTATAACCGGATCTTCGCGGTGACCTTTGACGAGGATTTCGCCAAGGCGACCGGGGTCCGGGCGGACATCCACAATCTGATCATCGCCATCGTGATCGCGGTGATCATCGTTGTCGCCATGAGCCTGGTGGGGGCATTGTTGATCTCAGCGCTCGTGGTTTTCCCGGCTTTATCGGCCATGCGGCTATACAGGACCTTCCGGGCGGTGACGATCTGTTCAGCAGTCATCTCGGTGGTCTGCGCGTTTATTGGGATCGTCATCTCGATCCTGGCCGGGACGCCGGTTGGATCCACGATCGTTGCGATCGATGTGATCGTATTCTTTATCTGCTGGATCTGCGGACAGCTGACCGGCAGTTATAACAGGTAGGAAAGGGAATGTTATTCTGATGCAGGAGCAGTTTGCCAGAACGAAAATGCTTCTAGGAGAAGAAGCCATGGAGAAGCTTGCGGCTTCCCGTGTTGCCGTCTTCGGAGTCGGCGGCGTCGGGGGGTATGTTGTCGAGGGTCTGGTGCGATCCGGGATCGGAGCACTGGATCTGGTCGATCACGATACCGTCGACATCACGAATCTCAACCGGCAGATCATAGCCACGATGGATACGATCGGGGAAGAGAAGGTGGATGCAGCAGCACGCAGGATCCGGTCCATCAATCCCGAATGTCAGGTCCGGACATGCCGGATGTTCTATCTGCCGGAGACGAGGGATCAGTTCGATTTCCGGGAGTACGATTATGTCGTCGATGCCATCGATACCGTGGCGGGCAAGCTCGCCCTGATCGAAGCGGCGAAGGAAGCGGGGACGCCGATCATCTGCGCTATGGGCGCAGGCAATAAACTACAGCCTTCCGCCTTCCGGGTAGCGGATATCTATGACACTTCGGTCTGTCCGCTGGCGAGGGTCATCCGCAGGGAATGCAAAAAACGCGGGATCCGGTCCCTGAAGGTCGTCTACTCTCAGGAGGAGCCGGTCCGTCCTAAGACTCCTGCAGACGGGGACGAGTCCGGGCGGGCAGGACGCACTCCGGGTTCGACGGCGTTCGCGCCATCCGTCATGGGGCTCATCATTGCGGGCGAAGTCGTGCGGGATCTGGTAAGTTGCGCGGACGGGCCTTTTTCGGTATAATATTATTGTTGACGAAAGGACAGGCACTCTATGATACTGATCAAAGAATTCGAATTTGACGCAGCGCATAATCTGATCCATTACCATGGCAAGTGCGAGCGTCTGCACGGACATACATATAAGCTGGTCGTGAAGCTGGAAGGCCGCCGGGACAAGGAAGATATGATCTATGACTTCACGGCTTTAAAAAAACTCGTGAAGGAGCAGGTCCTGGACGAGTTCGACCATCACTATATCAATGATTTCATCGAGCAGCCCACGGCAGAGAATATCGCCGTTTATATCTGGGACAAGCTGGAGCCTCTTGTGCGCACGGAGAACGCGCATCTTTATGAGATAGAAGTTTGGGAAACGAAAACTTCCGGAATCATCTATAACGGTAAGGAGTCATAATGAAAGACGTTCAGAACGAAAAGGATATGAGAAATATCTACCTTCATCAGGTGGGCATCCGGGAGCTGAAATACCCGGTAGTGATCCGGAATGGTGAGGGAGAGATGTTCCCGGTGACAGCTAAGGTCAGTCTTTCGGTCGACCTGGAGGGAGACCAGAAGGGGACCCATATGTCCAGGTTCGTCGAGGTGCTCACCCAGTACAATCAGATGGATCTGAAGAACATCCGGCTCCTGCTGGAGGCTCTCCGTGAGCGGCTCGAGGCGAGGAACAGCTTCTGCCGTTTCGATTTCGATTATTATATCTGGAAGAAATCCCCGGTGACCGGCCGGGAATCTTATCTGGCGGTGGAGGTCGAATACAAGGGTGCGCTCAGGGATGACGAGCTGGACTTCGAGATGACGGTCCGCACTCCGGTGACGACGCTTTGCCCATGTTCGAAGGAGATCTCGGAGTATTCAGCCCACAACCAGAGGGCGATCGTTTCGATCACGATCCGTACAGACCAGTACATCTGGATCGAAGATCTCACGAGGATCGCGGAAACGGCCTCTTCCTGCCCGCTCTACTCGCTTCTTAAGCGGCCGGATGAGAAGTTCGTGACCGAATATGCCTACGATCATCCGAAGTTCGTCGAGGACGTCGCCAGAGACGCGAAACTCATGATCGATGAGATGGAGGAGATGGAAGGCGTTCAGAGTTATGTGATCGAGGTCGAGAGCCTCGAGAGCATCCATAACCACTCCGCCTACGCGAAGGTGGAGGGGGTCCGGGTGTAAGTGTGTGCAAAAGCTGGCCAGCTTTTGCATAAATATATACGTTACAGAAAGGAGAACTAAGATGGATCTGTTAAAGAAAATTGAGGGACTTAAGGACAAGGCGGAGGACGCTCTGGAGAAGACGGATATCGACGATAAGCTTAAGGCGAAGGCCGGTGAGTTAAAGGACAAGGCAGAGGACATCCTGGAGAAGACGGATATCGACGATAAGATCAAGGATAAGGCCCAGGACGTTCTGGATAAGACCGACATCGATGAGAAGATCGCTGAGAAGGCGAACGAGATCAAAGAGAAACTCTAAAGGCATTGGAACAGGAAACCTGTGATGAGCTGTTCTGCCTAGGGCAGGGCAGTTCGTTTTTTGCATGGGATGGAGAGCATGAACGAGAAGGAAATCCGACGGGAACTGCGGCGGGTGCGCCACAGGGAAAACGAGATACTGGCAAGGAACAGATTCAATAAAGGCCTCAATCTGGAGAGCCTGCTGAACAAATACATCCCTGATACGCTGGAGCAAACGCTGGACAGCGCTTTTAGGGAGGCCTTCCGTTTGATTTTTGCCAAAGGCACGCAGGTGATCGGCAAGACGTTCAATGAGAAGAAGCTGCGGGAATCCGAAGGGTCGGATGCGCAGGTGCAGCGAAGCGGGGCACAGGACATGCTGCTGACGACGGCGGAGGGGACCGGCCTCGGCCTCATCGGAGTCGGTCTGCCGGACATTCCGGTGTTCACCGGGATGCTGCTGCGTACGGTCTATCAGTGCGCTGCCAGCTATGGGTTCAAGTACACGACGAAAACGGAGCAGGTCTTCATCCTGCTGCTGATCGAAGCGGCGCTTACCCGGGGAAAAGAAGCGGAGAAACGCAGCCACGAGGTCGATGAATACATGAGAAAGGTCGATGTGGAAGACTTCGCCTACTACGGCAATATCAATGAGCAGATCGAAAGGGCGTCAAAGGCTTTATCCGATGAGACCCTGTACCTGAAATTCGTCCAGACCATCCCCGTGGTCGGGATCGCGGGGGGATTATCCAACCCGATCTATATGAACCGGGTCAGGAATTACGCCGAGGTCAAATACAAGAAACGATGGCTGCTGAACCGGATGCGGGAGGCAAAAGCCAAGGCGCAGGAGTCTTCTGAAGAGGCATGAATCTGAAGATCCGATGCGGTTACGCATCGGATTCTTGTATTTAGCCGGGGGAAAAACAAAAAGGGGTTGATTACGTCGACAGATTTATGTCATACTATATAAACTAGTGTGATTTGGCACTATAGTATGAGGAGATTCAAAAGGAGTTTAGAAGTATGACAGCAACACAGATTATTGCACTGGCCATATTTGTGGCGGTCATTGGTGTCATCGTGTCTGAGAAGCTGCACAGGGCGGCCTGTGCGCTGATCGGAGCTATGCTGCTGGTTTTGATCGGGATCCTGGAGCCGAAAGAGGCACTCGGCTTCATTGACTTCAATACCATAGGCGTTCTGATCGGCATGATGATGTTCGTCGCAGTGGTCAAGAATTCAGGTCTATTCGAGTATCTGGCGGTGAAATCCGCGAAGATCGCGAAGGGCAATCCCTGGCGGATCATGGTCGCTTTCATGATCATAACCGCGGTCCTGTCAGCGTTCCTGGACAACGTTACGACGGTTCTGCTGATCGGTCCTATGACCTTCAGTATCTGCCAGAAGCTGGAGCTGAATCCGGTACCGTTCCTGATGACACAGATCATTTCGTCCAATGTCGGTGGTACGGCTACCCTGATCGGTGACCCGCCGAACATCATGCTGGGAAGCGCAGCGGACATCAGCTTCCTGCAGTTCGTGATCTACGATGGCCCGATCGTCGTGATCACCATGGTCGCGACCGTGATCGCATTCAAGTTCATGTATGGCAAGGGATTATCCGTTGCACCAGAGAAGATGGAACTGATCATGCAGATGAATGAAGGCGAAATGATCAAGGATCGGATCCTGTTCATCAAGAGCGTCGTCATGATCTTCCTGGTGGCGATCGCTTTCCTGCTTCATGACACACTGGAACTTAAGACCAGCGTTATCGCCCTGTCCTGTGCCGCTCTGATGATCATGATCGGCGGACAGGATGTAGAAGAGACGGTCCACGATGTTGAATGGCCGACGATCGTATTCTTCGCGTTCCTGTTCATCGTCGTAGGCGGCCTCGAGAAGGTCGGGCTGATCCATATGCTCGCGGAGACTCTGATCAACGCGACAGGATCTCACTATGTCGTCCTGATGATCGTCATCCTGTGGGTATCTGCGATCTGCTCCGCAGTTCTGGATAATATCCCGTTCGTAGCGACCCTGATCCCGCTGATCCTGACCATGGAAGCCGAGGGTATCGATGTATGGCCGCTTTGGTGGGCTGTTTCCATTGGTGCTTGCTTCGGAGGCAACGGAACGATCATCGGAGCTTCCGCGAACGTCGTACTGACCGGTATCTCAGGAAGAAGAGGCTATCCGATCACATTCGTTCAGTTCCTGAAGGTCGGCGCCCCGATGATGCTTATGTCCATCGTGCTGGCGACCGGCTACCTGCTGATCCTGTTCGGCAAATACTGGGGCTAGTCTCCATAGGGAGAATATCCGGCCTGGACCGGGACATCATAAGGAAATTTCGAGGAAGGGAATTGTCATTGACAATTCCCTTCTTTTGTACGATATTATATATGGGATTCTATGGACCAAAAGGACAGGGAGAATAAAACATGATAGAAGAAATCACGATCAATACACATAGTAGCATCCGGATCCGTGGGGACCGGGTGATCTATTTTGACCCGTTCCAGATCACAGAAGAAGTCCATGATGCGGATGTGATCTTCATCACCCATGATCATTACGATCATTTCGATCCGGCATCCATCGAGAAGATCCTGAAGGACGATACTATGATGGTCATCCCGAAGACATGCTTCGAAAGCTGGTCGGATTCCGGACTGATCGTGACCCAGGTCATCCAGATGGACCCGGAGGAGAAGATCGATATGGGAGGGATCCTGATCGAGACGGTTCCCGCTTATAACCATCTGAAGCCGTTCCATCCGAAGAAGAAGAAGTGGCTGGGTTATCTCGTGACGCTGGAGGACCGGCGGATCTATGTGGCCGGAGATACGGATGTGACCGAGGAGAGCCGGCAGGTCCGCTGTGATATCGCACTGGTTCCCGTCGGGGGCAAGTATACGATGAATGCAGCCAAAGCGGCGGAGCTTATCAATGAGATCGAGCCGGAGATCGCAGTGCCGACCCATTATGGCAACATCGTCGGCAAAGA
>JAFRLD010000149.1 GCA_017431395.1 Bacillota bacterium
CCCATGACGCAGAACGGAACATCTGAGCCAAGCTCCGCCCCAAGCCGGCAAAGCTCCGTGAGATCCAGTCCCAGCGACCACAGCCTGTTGATCCCATGGATCACCGCCGCACAGTTGCTGCTGCCCCCGGCAAGTCCCGCCGCGACCGGGATGCGCTTGCGAATATCGATTCGGATCTCGCCGCTTCTCTCCCCGCCGTATTCATTGATCATGAGTTCCGCGGCACGCCAGGCCAGATTCCTCCGGTCCGTCGGCAGATAGCTCCGGTTCGTTCCGATGCTGATACGGATCCTCTCCTGCGCTCCGCCCGGATCTGCTTCGCAAAGGCTGGTCTCCTCTGTCCCGCCTTCCGTCCACCGGACCGCCACATCATCGTGCAGCAGGATCTGCTGCAGGATCATATGGATCTCGTGGAAGCCTCCCGGAAGCAGGCCTTTCACATCCAGGCACAGATTGATCTTCGCGTATGATTTCAGTTCGATTCGGTCCATTTCTTTTCTCCCCTAGAAAGAATCGCAGGAGAGCGGCGCCCCCCTGCGATCAGTCTTGTTTTATTTTTTCTTCTTCTTGCCGGCGTTCTTCTTCTTGCCTGACTGGTTCTTCGGATTCGTCGTCCCCTTGTTCGACTTCTTCGGTTCTTCCTTCTTGGGCTTCTCTACCTTCACCTTGTAGGTGCTGCCGGTGGCCGAGATCGGCTTCGGTCCGGAAACACGCTTATTCTTTTCCCTGCGCATCTCCTCAAGGATCCGGGCTTCGAGTTCTGCTTCCGCTGCCTTCTTCTTAGCTTCGGCCGCTTCCTTCTTAGCTCTCTGCTTCTCGTTCTTAGCAACGATCGCATCTACAGATTTGCCCGTCTTCTTCGCTTCCTTGTACGGGTTCACACCCTTGTTTGACTGTTCTTCCTTCTTCTTCTCGTCCGCTTTCTTCGTGCTTCTGATCGTGAAGAAGACCATACCACCCATCATGGCGAACATCAGGACCATGTAAACGACCATGGATCTCTGCTGGTTCAGAGTCTTGACCTTTATCTCTTTCGTCTGGTTGTATGTGCTCCCGTCTCTAGACTTCAGTCCGTCATGGATGGTCAGGGTATACTCCATCGCACCCTTGATCTGGACATTCTTCTCGTTGTTGTTACTGTAGTCCGCCGCGACCATCATCAGGCCGCGCCGCTGTTCTTTCTGGCTGTAATAGACTTTGACCGGAATCTTCGTGCCTTCCTCATCGACCAGCGTGAACTGCTTCTCATTGGCGGCCCGGATCGCTTTCGATGTCGGGACCATCTCCTTGCTGAAGTACATCTTCACAGAGAAGTTATCGACCGCGACCCCGGTATCCCCATCCGCTGGAGAAGACGAGACCAGCTCGAATCCCGGATCCGTCACAGCAGCAGCATCTGTCTCCGTAGCAGCGGCGAAACACGCCGGTGCCATCATGAAGAGCGTTATGATCATCGCGCATACCAATGCACTAATTTTTTTCATTCCTAAATATCCTCCGGTTTATTGTCATTCCTGCGTCTGCGCAGATCCTTAAAAAACGATTTCATCAGGTCCGAGCAGGTCTCCTGCATGCACCCGGTCTCGACTTCTACATGGTGGTTCAGCTTCGGTTCCTGCACGATGTTGAACACCGAGCCGCAGGCGCCTCCCTTAGGATCCATCGTACCGATGACCAGCCGCTCGATCCGGGCCCATACGATCGCACCTGCACACATGCTGCAAGGCTCAAGCGTCACATAGAGCGTGCATCCCGGAAGCCGCCATCCGCCAAGCGCTTTCGCCGCACCCCGGATCGCGATCATCTCCGCATGGGCCGTTGGATCCTTGTCGGTCTCCGTACGGTTATGGCCTCTTGAAATGATCTCCCCGTCTTTCACGATAACAGCACCAACGGGGATCTCCCCCATCGCTGCTGCTTTTTTCGCCTCCTGCAGGGCTTCTTCCATGTATTTATCCATAGACTTAGTGATTTTACCACATTTTATCTACCGGTTCAAGGGAAACCAGTTCTTCATACTCCTCCCGCAGCATGGAATAGACCCGGCTGTCCCGGATCTCCCCGTTATACATGCGGTAGCATTGGCGCAGAGTTCCTTCGTAATGGAATCCGCATTTCTCGATGACCCGCTGGCTGCGCTTGTTCGCCTCTCCGGTCCGGATCATCACAGTCGCGAGCCCCAGCTCCTCGAAACCGTATTTCAGAAGCCTGCGCGCGGCTTCGGTCATGATGCCCTGCCCCCAGTAGTCTTCGTTCATGGAGTACCCCATTTCGCGGCTGTTGATATGCGGACGGTAGGCGTCCGGTTCGAAGCCGATGCTCCCGATGGGGATATCTTCGCCCCGGATCGTGATTGCCCAGGTCATATTCTGCTGGAACATCTGCGTGATGATCATCCGCGACTCACGGATATCCGCATGCGGTTTCCAGCCGGCGTGCGGCCCAACGTTCGGGCTCTTCGCATAGGCATAAAGATCCGCTGCGTCTTTTTTCTTCCATCCGCGCAGGACCAGCCTTTGCGTCTCTAATATTGGAACCTTGATTCTTGACATCCGCTTCCGTCCTGCCTCCGGTTACTCCGTTGTGCTCAGCACTTCCTTATTCTTCTCGACCTGGCTGACCTTCATCTCGGACGCTTTCTCCGGATCCACCTCCTCATTAAGAGCGAGGATGGTCGGCCCCAGGTAGACGGTCTTCAGAACCTCGTCGTTCAGGGAGATCCTGCTGTATTCCGTAAAGTTCTTTCCTTTAATATAGTAACGATTGCCGATCTGTACGATCTTGTCGATCTTGATCTCCTTGACACCCATCTGCAGGTCCGTCGGTTTGAACGGGTTCTTCTCCCCATAGATGTATTTGTTGCCATAGAGCATATCGTACGCCAGCGCGCGGAAGTTCTTCATATACTTCTTCTTGCCGCTGTAGTTCTGATGGTACTGGCTCAACATGCCAACATGGATCCCCAGGCGCTTCGTCACCTCCGCATGGAGATTATATGTCGTCAGATCCTTTTCGACCCGCTTCATCCCGAAGTTGTCCCAGATGATATACTGCGTCTTATATAGGTCTCCGGACGCCATCATGTCTTCGGTCATATTCAGTGCCGGCAGGTGATCGCCCCACATGACAAGGACCACGTCTTCATCATATTTCGCGAGCGTATCCGTCAGCTCCTTGACGAACCGGTCCATCTCGTAGACCTGGTTGGCATAGTATTCATAAGCCCATTTCGCTTCCTCGTCCGGTGCCTTGGTCACTTCGATCTCCGGATCCTCGATCATTTGCTCCGTCGGATACTTGCCGTGCCCCTGGACGGAGATGGTGTAGATATAGTCTTTTCCCTTCGTCTCGTTCAGGGC
>JAFRLD010000150.1 GCA_017431395.1 Bacillota bacterium
CAAGGTGTGCAGTACCAGCCTTCGTATTCCCCTTTATAGATATCGCCCTTCTCATACAGCTTCATGAAGAGCGCCTGAACTCTCTTGATATGTCTCGGCTCCGTAGTCCGGATGAAGTCGTCGTAGGAGATCTCCATGGTCTTCCACAGGTCCTTGATGCCTGCGACCACCTCGTCTACGTACTGCTGCGGGCTCACGCCTTTTTCGTCCGCCAGAGTCTGGATCTTCTGTCCATGCTCGTCCGTTCCGGTCAGGAACATGACGTCATAACCCTGCAGCCTCTTGAAGCGCGCCATCGCATCGGCCATGACCGTGCAGTAGGTGTGCCCGATATGCAGGTTCGAGCTCGGATAGTAGATCGGTGTTGAAATGTAATACGTTCCTTTGTCTTTTGCCATTTTCTTTTATCCTCTTTTCCCCGCTGCGGATGGGCAGCGGCAGATTTTATACGAACAGTTTCGGTTCCTTACGCTCCGGATAGCCCAGTTCGAGCTCTTCCTTATGGTAAAGATAGCCGGGATCATCGAAGTAAAATGCCCCTTCCGGACACTTTTTCTCGCAGCCGCAGCACTTGATGCAGATGCCGTCCACCTTGACGTACGGCCGGTCCCACTTGATGGAGCCCATCGGACAGACCTGCACGCAGATCCCGCAGCCGGTGCATTTCGTCTCATCCAGCTTCGGTTTCACCTTCAGGATGTTGATGTGATTCCCCTGCCGGTCCTGCGGTTTGTAGTACGGGCGAAGCGGCTGCTCCCCATCCACCGGGACGGGTCCCGCCTCGGCCAGGATCTTCTCAAGGGCCTCATCCAAAGGCTGGTCTTCTCCCGCCGCATCTGCAGCGTATGCATTGATCTTGGCCGCTACAGCCTTGGCGAAATCCGCTGCGACATCAATATCTGCCTCGTCCGGCCGCCCGGCCGCCAGCACCTTCGAGAAGGAATGCTCCCCGATGAAAGCCGCCGCCGCTACCGTATGGAAGCCGTGTTCCTGCAAAATATTCCGAAGCTCGATCAGGGCATCATCGAAATTCCGATTGCCGTAGAGCACGATCGGAACGGCTATGGCCCCATTTCCTTCAAGTGTGTCCAGGAATGGCAGCAGTACGTTCGGCACCCTGCCCGCGATGACCGGCACGCCAAACACGACCACGTCCTGCGGGCCGAATCGATAGGTCTTTTTTCTTGCCGCCGGCGGTGTGAAATCAATGTCGGGATTCCTGAAGAAATTCTCCTCTGTCCTCGCGAGCACCTCGGCGACTGCGGTCACGATCTTTTCGGTCGTTCCCGTGCCGCTGAAGTACATCCCGCGGACCAGAAAAGGCATCGCTTCTACTTCTCGTCCCATATCGTCGTCTCCCTGCGGATCTGACGGTTGGTGTATTCGATGATCATGTCGACGATGTCTTCGATCTCCAGGTATCCGCTGTCAAGTGAGAAGTGATAGTTGACCGGATCTCCCCATTTGCGGCCGGTGTGATAAGCGTAGTAGTTCGCTCTCGCCTTATCGGTGTCCTTCATCATCTTCCGGACACTTTCCTCCGGCACACCGTATTCCTCGGTCGCGCGTTTGATCTTGTCCGCTTCCTCTGCGTAGATGAATACGTTGGTCGCGTACGGCAGGTCTCTCAGGATGTAATCCGCGCAGCGTCCGACGATGACGCAGGAGCCTTCCTCCTCCGCGATCTTGCGGATCGTATCAAACTGTGCCAGGAAAAAGCGCTCATTCAGGGAGAGGCTCTCCGGACCTGCTTCGCCCGTGCCCATAGCAGATGCCAGACTGTAGAGGAAGCTGTTCTTCGCCCGCTTCTCCGCGCCTTCGATCATTTCCCTGCTGAAGCCGGATTCCTCTGCGATCCGGTCGAGCAGTTCCTTGTCATAGTACGGAACACCCAGCTTCTCGGCCAGTCTTCTGCCGATGATCCTTCCGCCACTGCCGAATTCACGGCTGATGGTGATGACTTTTTTCTTCTCGTCGCTCATGTTTTCCTCCTGTATCTCGGGCGGCTTTTGCCGCTTTTTTACCTCACTACAATATACCACGCCAGCAGACGTTTGAAAAGAGCGCACCGCTCAGAACTTCTCATATTCCGTGACCTTATCGTCCTCCAGAGACAGCTGGTATCCGTGCCCCGGATCCGGCAGCCATTCATACATGTTATCGGTCACTCCTGGCCACAGATAGTTCATGATGGAGGAGATGGTCCCGCCATGGCAGATGACGATGCTATGCTCTTTGTGCATGCTGCGGACCTTCTCGAATCCCCGGATGACCCGCTCGTTGAAATGCCGGATGCTCTCTCCATTCGGCGGTGCCTTAGTGTCGTTGGTCGCCGTGATCCAGTCCCGGTAGTCCTCA
>JAFRLD010000151.1 GCA_017431395.1 Bacillota bacterium
CCAGGATCAGCGCAGCGCAGACCAGACGAACGGTCATATGCAGTGGTTTATTGTTCAAAAAAGCAGAATGCTGCATGATGTTCTCCTTATGGTTGATACTGATATTATACATTTAATGTGCCACACCGGGCAAGGGATATGGTATGATAATATTGACATAATTTGTTTGTAAATTACGTGAGGTGAAACGCCATGGGAAGCGAATTAAAAAATCTGATGACGCTGTATTATCTGGCGAAGCTGGACCGGAAGGTCCCGACGGACCACCGGAAGATCCGGGAGCGCCAGGGGAAGAAGATACACAAGCTGATGAAAAAAGCCTATACGATTCCGTTCTACCGGGAGCGTTTCGAGGCCTGCGGCTGCACGCCGGATGATTTTCGCTCGGCGGAGGATCTGGCCAAGTTCCCTGTCATGACGAGGGCAGACCTTCGGTCCTGGATGCAGGAGGTCCTTAAAGACTATGATGAGGAGAAGGGCGAGCTGGAGATCTTCAAGACCAGCGGTTCCTCCGGGATCCCGCTCCGCTTCTGCCTGTCTCACCGGGAAGCGGCCTGTATGAACGCCAACTGGATCCGCGTGACCATGTTCGCCGGCTACCATCCGCTGCGGGGCAAGATGCTGAGCTTTCTGACGACCCACTCCCACGTGGATCCCGAGAAGGGGGATTCGTTTATCCAAAAGCTGGGCTTCTTCCGTCGCAAGGTCGTGCCGGAACATCTCTATGTCGGAGAGGGAATGCGGGATCTGATCGAGCTGATCAACGACTATAAGCCGCAGATGATCGCGTTTCGCAAGAACGTGCTCGTGCGGCTGGCCGTCTATGCGAAGAACCACGATATGAAAATCTGGCAGCCGAAGGTATATACGCCGGTGAGCGAGATGGTGGATGAGATCACGCGCCGGCTGCTTCTGGAGACGTTTGGCGATGGTCTGTTTGACGCCTATGGCTGCAATGAGACCGGAAGCTGCGCCGTCCGCCTTCCAAACAGCGATGAGTATTATATCTACAGCGACACCCATGTGCTGAACCTGATCAACGACGAGGGGAAGCTGGATGATGAGGGCAGCGTGATCGCCACGACCCTCTATAAATTCGACTATCCGATCATCAACTATGAGGTGGGAGATAAGGCCGTTTCCGAGACGCGCGAAGGCGTCCGGTATCTGAAGCGGATCAAGGGAAGGACCAACGATCTGGTGCAGCACGCCAATGGCACCGAGACTTCCGCCACCGAGCTGATGAAGATCCCGAACGGGATCACCGGCATCTCCCAGTTCCGCTATGTACAGGAGTCCCTCGATGAGATCAGCATCCTGCTGGTCAAGGATCCGGGGGACACCAAATACTCGAAGGAAGACATCGAGCAGTTCTTCTCTAAAAAGGTGGAGGACCTCTATGGGTATCCGGAGTACAAGCTGAACTTCTGCTGGATGGATGAGATTCCGCCGGATGAGAACGGCAAGATGAGATGCTTTATCTGTAAAGTTAAAAAATAGAGCGAAAGGAACACTATGGCGTCTCGAGACATCGAAAAAAACTTAAACGGAGCGGGGATCCTGACGGCCGTGGTCAGCGGCAGCGGGGACCTTATCGTCATGCAGGGCCTGATCGCCGTGAAATTCGATCCTGCGATCAAAGGAAAGAAGGACATAGGGAAGCTCAGCTTTCGCGTCTTCAAGGCACCGGATTTTCCGATCGAATCTCACTTCTCACTAAAGAAAGGCTTGCGTTTTATTGCAGGCTACAGGCTCTATGGATTCACCATGAAGATCCGCTGTTCCGACGCGTTGCAACTGGACGTGCAGAACAGGGTATACCTGTACTACGGGGACATCCGGATGTGCGGTGTCGCCTACCGGATCCTGAAGCGGCGAAAAGGGTCATTCCGCAACAGCCGCTTGTTCCGGGCGGGAGATAAGGTCATGTACTTCCGGCAGACCGTGAACAATAAGCTCTGGTTCGTGGTCCGTCCCGAAAACCTCTATGACAGTGCCGGCCAGCGGTTCCGCGTTTTCTGTGCCTGG
>JAFRLD010000152.1 GCA_017431395.1 Bacillota bacterium
GGCGACATGGAGCAGCTGTGATAGAGCGCGAGGCGCAGGGGCAAAGAGCCCCGGGCGAATTAACAAGCCTGAGGATCGCGGGGATCATGAGAGAAAGTATAGTCGACGGCCCAGGCATCCGATTCGCGATCTTTTGCCAGGGCTGTCCGCATGACTGCCCCGGCTGCCATAATCCGGAGACACACGACTTCGGGGGCGGCACGGAGGTAGGTATCGAGAAGATCCTGGCAGCCATCGACGAGGATCCTATCCTGAAGGGCGTCACATTCTCCGGAGGGGAGCCGACCTGTCAGGCGGAGGGCTTCGCGGCCCTCGGCAGAGCCATCAAGGAGAGGGGACTCGATATCACCATGTTCAGCGGGTACACCTATGAACAGCTGCTGGAGCGGGCCAAAAATGAGCTGGCACTGCAGGAGCTGCTCGATCTGACGGACCTGCTGATCGATGGCCCTTATGTCAAGGCCCAGAGGGATCTGACCCTGCAGTTCCGGGGCAGCCGGAACCAGAGGCTCATCGACATGAAAGCGACGCGGCAGGAGGGCAAGGTCGTCCTGTGGGAGCAGGACTAAAGAACGGCAAGGCAGAGAGACGATCATAAACGACAAAAAAACCCGCCCGGAACCGAAAATATTCCTTGTGCGGGTCCATCTGCTGTGCTATAATGTCATTTGTTCGAGCGCACCGAGCCAGGCTTTAGAGTGTGCTGAACAACTCAGGAAGAAATGAAGCGAGCAGCTGAGAATATTCTAGTATAAGGAGGTGCGGCAGATGTCAAGAAAGTGCGAGATTTGCGGTAAGGGACAGGTTTCCGGAAACAACGTATCCCACTCAAACAGACATACGAGAAGAAAGTGGAATGCAAATATTCAGACTGTCAGAATCGAAGAAGACGGTAAGGTCAGAAGAGCCAAGGTTTGCACACGTTGTCTCAGATCCGGCAAAGTAAACCGCGCCGTCTGATCATAAAGATCGTATGAATCCATAGGAATCAGAGAAGAATTCTAAGCACCTGCATCCGCGGGTGCTTGATTATTTTGTAGCCTGTACTGCCCCGATATGGTATTATATTGATATGTTTGAGATCAGCAATGAGTTAGGACAGATACATTTCTCCAAGAATGTCATATACCGGATCTGCCATGACGCGGCGGAGAGCTGTGACGGAGAAGTCCGGATACAGAATTACAAAGGCCGCTATCAGACGAAGAGGCCGGGTCTTTTGACGCCTCGAACCGCTTCCATCGAAGAAGAGGGCGAAGCGATCGAGATCCAGGAAGCGGATAACGGGATCACCATCAAGGTCTACATCGTCGTCCGTTTCGGTGTCAGTATCAGCGGAGCAGCCAATACCATGATCGATCACATCTACCGGGAGGTGGAGTCCGTGTTCGGACAGAAGCCGCTTTCCGTCACGGTCGTCGTCACAGGTACTGCTTCAAAAACCATTGCGAAGAGGAACATTGAGTTTATCAAATGATGCAGCTTCAGGATCCGGTCACAGTGCTAAAAGGGGTCGGCCCGAAAAAAGCAGAAGCACTGGCAAAGCTGAATATTGAAACGGTCGGAGATCTGATCCGGTACCTGCCAAGAGAATATCAGGACAGAAGAACGGTCACTCCCATTGCGCAGCTCGCCCCCGGGCAGGTGACGACAGTCATCGCCAAGGTGGAGCGTGTCATCCAGAACTTTTACCGCACCGGGAGGAGACAGATGCTGAGGGTCCTCGTATCCGACGCATCCGGAACGCTTGACGTTCTCTTTTTTAATGCCGGTTTTCTCAAAAAAGCCTTCCGGACCGGAGAGGAGTATGCCTTCTTCGGGACGGTCAGTCAGGTGCGGAACAGGCTCGCCATGGCACATCCGCAGTTCACGCCTGCGAAAGACCGGGAGTCCGGGATCCTGCCGGTATACCCCTTGACGCAAGGGATCACGCAGAAGGACCTTAGAGCCTGGCAAAGGCTGGCCATGCCGCTCTATGAGCAGCTGACGGAATGCCTGCCGGAGAAGATCGTCTCCGAAAACCGGCTGACCGATCCTGCCTCCGCCCTCCGGGGGATCCACTTCCCGGAAGACAGGCAGCGTTATCTTGAGGCCAAATACCGGATGATCTTCGAGGAGCTCTTCATCCTGCAGACCGGTATCCTGGCCGTAAAGGCGAAGTCTGCCGCGGGAGAAGGGATCGCCTTCGATCCTGAGGCGGATGTACAGGACTACATCGATGGGCTGTCCTTCCCGCTCACGGGAGCACAGAAGCGCGTCACAGAGGAGATCATGAAGGATCTCGAATCGGACCATGTCATGAACCGGCTCGTCCAGGGGGATGTTGGCTCCGGCAAGACTGCGGTGGCGGAGATCGCCATGGTCAAGGCGGTGAGAAGCGGGTATCAGGCAGTGCTCATGGCGCCGACGGAGATCCTGGCGAAACAGCATTTCGAAGGGATCGGACCAGCCTTTGCGAAATACGGGATCGTGACGGGATTCCTGTCGGGGCATATGAAGGCCGTCGAAAAACGGGAGACGCTTGAACGGCTGCGCAGCGGGGAGATCGATGTTCTCGTAGGGACCCACGCGGTCATCCAGCCCGAAGTTGAATTCGCGAAGCTGGGCCTCGTCATCACGGACGAACAGCATAGATTCGGTGTGGATCAGAGGATCCGGCTGCGTGAGAAGGGGAGCGACCCGAACGTGCTGGTGATGACGGCAACGCCCATTCCGAGGACGCTCGCAGTGATCGTATATGGAGATCTGGACTTATCTGTCATCGACGAGATGCCGCCCGGCAGAACGCCGGTCCGGACGAGATGCATCGGAGAGGAGCTCAGGGAGGACTGCTACCGGTTCGTCGAGCAGCAGATGGCCGCCGGCCGCCAGGCCTATGTCGTGACGCCCCTGATCGGTCCGTCGGATGCGATGGACGTGCGTTCCGCCGAGGAAGTCGCAGAAGAGCTGGCAGAGAGGTTCAGCGGTAAAAACGGATATGGGAAGTACCGCGTTGGACTTTTGCACGGGACCATGAAGCAGGACGAAAAGGACCGGATCATGGAGGAATTCTACCGCGGGGAGATCGACCTTCTGGTGTCGACCGTGGTGATCGAAGTGGGGATCAACGTCCCGAATGCTACGGTGATGGTCCTCGAGAACGCGGAGCGGTTCGGGCTCGCCCAGATGCACCAGCTCAGAGGCCGGGTCGGACGGGGAAAACACAAATCGTACTGTTTCCTGATCCGGCAGGGAGATTCGGAGGTCGCCTCGAAGCGGGGGGAGATCATGGAATCGTCCGCGGACGGATTTTATATCGCAGAAGAAGATCTGAAACTGCGGGGGCCGGGGGACATCTTCGGAACACGTCAGCATGGACTTCCGCCGCTCCTGATCGCAGATCTTGTCAGGCATCGTGAGATCCTGCAGAAGGCCAGGGAGGAAGCCGCCAGAGTCATTGAGGAAGATCCGGGGCTACTGCTCGCCGGACATGAAGAACTGCGCAGGCGCGTGCTGCGCCTGTTCGGAAACAGTTTGATGCTGGATCTATAGATAAAAAAGAGGTGAAGAGTTATGAGAGTGATCGCAGGTATATACAAGGGCCGCAAACTGGAGTCCCCGGAGAATTACGATATCCGGCCGACGACGGACAAAGCGAAGGAAGCCTGCTTCAGCATATTGACCGAAGAGATCCCGGGAAGCCGGGTGCTCGATCTTTTCGCGGGAACGGGAGCCCTGGGCATCGAGGCACTGTCCCGGGGCGCCAGCGAATGTGTCTTCGTGGACCATTCACGTCAAAGCATTGGCCTGATCAAACGGAACCTGAGCTGCTGCGGAGCAGGGGAGCAGGCGAGAGTCCTGGCCGGGGATTACCGAAAGGTCCTGGCGGGGCTCAGCGGAAGCTTCGACATCATCCTGATGGATCCGCCCTATGACAAGGGATTATTGGATGAGGCCATGCGTCTTGTCCGGGAGCACGATCTTCTGGCAGAAGACGGAGTGATCATTTGTGAGCACAGAAAAGAAGAGGATCTACCGGAAGAAATCCATGGTTTTGTGAAGCAAAAAGAACGCAGATATGGAATCGTGAAACTATCAATATATCGTTGAAAACGGAAAATAGATATGATATGATTACTACTGGTAGTGGAGGCGACCGGATGCAGACCAAAGCGATTTACACAGGATCCTTCGATCCTTTGACCAATGGACATATGAATATCATCACCAGAGCTGCCAGACTCTATGATGAGCTGACGGTCGGTATCATTTCCAATCCGTCCAAGATCCCGCAGTTTCCCATCGAGGAGCGGGAGGAAATGATCGCTGAGGCACTGAGTTTCCTGCCGAACGTGAAGGTGGACCATTTCTCCGGACTTCTGGCAGATTTCGTGAACCAGAACGGGTTCAACGTCGTCATCAGAGGTCTCCGGGGAGGTACGGACTTCGAATATGAGCTGCAGATGGCGCAGATGAACGCCAGGCTGTTCAATGAGCACGTGGAGACGGTATTCCTAATGACGGATCCGCAGTATTCATTTATCAGTTCGAGTGTCGTGAAGGAAGTCCACGCTTTAGGAGGGAACATCAAGGGCCTTGTACCGGATGCGATCCTGAAAAAAATGGATGAAGCGCTCATTACATAAATTTACGGGAGGATGACATGAGGGTTTTAGAATTACTGGAAGAAATCGAAGAAATCGTTGATACTGCGGCAGGTTTCCCATTGACCGGAAAGATCATGGTCGATTCACAGGAGCTGCTCGAGATCGTTCGTGAGATCCGTGCGGAGCTCCCGGATGAGATCCAGCAGGCGCAGTGGATAAAGAACGAGAGAGAACGTATCATCGCAGAGGCGAAGAACCAGTATGAGGCAGTGATAGATGATGCGCAGAAGCAGGCGGATGCTTTAGTCGAGAGCAATGATATCACAGTCAAATCAAAACTCAGGGCGGATGAGCTGATGCGGGTGACGGAGAATACGGCCAAGCAGCTAAAGATCGGCACTTACGATTATCTGGATGGCATCCTGTACAGCTTCCAGGGGAAGATGGAGCATCTGAGCTCTCTGTATTTCGGGGACATGTTCTCCAGCATCGAGAAGGCGTTCAATGACATCAACGCCGCGCTGGAAGCCAACCGCGAAGAGCTGAAGGAAATGGCTTACAGAGCACAGGTAGATGCAGATGATCCGGCGAGACCTCTTCCAAACATGGACATGGACGAGATGGGCTCACCTGAGAACGAGTAAACGGTTAATGAAGATTTGGAAGTGCGCCATGGATCAGTCAGATTCATGGCGTTGCTGTTTTTTCAATAAAGAAAGGGATTTAAGATGAACCGGATCCTTGGGATCACAGCAGAATATGATCCGTTCCATACGGGGCACGCCTATCAGCTGGAGCAGGCCATCCGCCGCGCGCAGCCGGAGGCGGTCGTATGCGTCATGAGCGGGGATTTTATGCAGCGGGGAGAGCCGGCGGTCCTGGATAAGTGGACAAGGGCCAGGATCGCAGCGGAACAGGGCATCGATCTGGTGCTGGAACTTCCGTTCATGTATGCCTGTAACCGGGCGGAGAAGTTCGCTTCCGGAGCTGTAGATATGCTGGTCAGCTGCGGGGTCACACATATTTCCTTCGGGTGTGAAGCGGAGCAGCCGGAGGAACTGAGGCTGCTCGCCGGCGGACAGTTCGCCAAGCAGGAAGAGATCGAATCCATGACCCGTGACTATATGAAAGCGGGATATTCGCGCGCCAAGTCGGCGGAGCTCGTATCAAGGAAGTTGTTCGGGGATCAGATGACCGATCTGATGCTGATGCCGAACAATATCCTGGCCCTTGAGTATCTGAAGCGGACCCGCTGGTGGGAGGAAGCACGAGGGGTGAAGATCCAGTCCGTTCCGGTGCGGCGCCACGGGAGCGGGTACCGGTCAGCGAACCCTGAGACGGGTTTTGCCGGAGGGACAGCGATCCGCCAGATGATCGTTTCCGGTCAGGACATCGCCGCCTACCTCTCGTATGAAAGGGAAGGTCTTAACTGGATCTCCCTGCCGGAAGCGCAGCAAAGGCTGTACCGGCTGGTCCGGGCCATGATCCTGTCCAGAAGCAGGTCTGAGCTCGCCGAGATCTACTGCGTGGGAGAGGGGATAGAGAACCGCCTGATAAAGGAAGCGATACGGTGTGAATCCTACGAGGAGTTCCTTTCGGAGATGGTCTCGAAACGGTATACGGCGGCCGCGATACGGCGGATCATGATCTATATCCTGATGAATGTAGGAGAGATGCCGGTCTGCAGGCCTTACGGCCGGGTACTGGCAGCGAGTGAAGCGGGAAGGGCGCTGCTCCATGAATTAAGAGATGGAAACGGGGATCAGGAGGCTCCGGAGATCAAGAAGGCGCGAGAGATCCGGGGCAGAGGCCCGAAGCTGACGGCGATCTCAGGTAATCAGCAGATCGAGGGACTTCCGGATGAGATGCGTGAAGCGGTCCTCCTGGACCAGAAGGCAGCCGACATGTTCCATCTGATCTGTGACCAGCCTTTGGATGCCCTGAGCGACGCGCGCCAGAGACCCTGGATGGGGTAAGCGTGGGGTACGGCGGGTTCTCTTCGGAAGGACTTGCCAAAATCGGTGGATTAAGCGTATAATACTAATGTATGCGCAGCAATTGCTGTATGAACCTAAATGAATTGACGGAGGAATCGCGAAATGAAAGTATTAGTAATCAACTGCGGAAGTTCATCGCTGAAGTATCAGGTCCTGGATATGACGAATGAAGTACTGGAGTGCAAAGGCCTGGTCGAGAGAATCGGTATGGATGGATCCGTGATCACTCACGAGAAGATCGGCATGGATAAATTCAAACTGGAAACACCGATGGAGAACCACAAAGATGCGATCGGGCACGTGCTGGATGCCATCCAGGATCCGGAGCACGGTGTAGTTAAGGATATGAGCGAGATCGGAGCGGTCGGACACAGAGTCGTTCACGCCGGAGAAAAGTACGCTCATTCTGTTCTGATCACAGAAGATGTCATCGATGCACTGGAGGAGTGCGTCGACCTGGCACCGCTGCATAACCCGCCAAACCTTCTTGGTATCGCTGCATGCCAGGAACTGATGCCGGACACACCGATGGTAGGTGTATTTGACACAGCGTTCCATCAGACCATGCCGCCGGAATCCTACATCTACGCGATTCCTTATGAATATTATGAGAAGCACGGGATCCGTCGTTATGGTTTCCACGGAACCTCCCACAAGTATGTTGCAGAGAGAGCGTCCGATATGCTGAACGTTAATCTGGACGATCTTAAGATCATCACCTGCCACCTGGGCAACGGCGCATCCGTTTCCGCCATCAAGAGAGGCAAGTGCATCGATACTTCCATGGGCTTCACCCCGCTGGAAGGTCTGGTCATGGGTACCAGATCCGGAGACATCGACCCGGCGATCGTTACCTACATCAGAGAAAAAGAGCACCTCGATCAGGGTGTTGCCAACGAGATCCTGAACAAGAAGTCCGGCGTACTGGGTATCTCCGGTGTTTCCAGTGACTTCCGTGACATCGAAGCTGCTGCTGCCGAAGGCAATGAGAGAGCACTGCTCGCGCTGAAGGTCTTCGCGCACAAGGTCCGCTTCTACATCGGTGCTTACATCGCTGAGATGAACGGCGTAGATGCTATCGTCTTCACAGCAGGCGTCGGCGAGAACGACATCTCCATGCGTGACATCATCTGCAACGATCTGGGCAACCTGGGCATCAAGCTCGACCTGGTCAAGAACAAGGTAAGAGGTAAGGAAATGATCATTTCCAGAGATGACTCTAGAGTCAAGATCCTTCTGATCCCGACCAACGAAGAGTTGATGATCGCAAGAGACACTTATAACATCGTTACAGGTAAAACAGTCTAAAAAAACCATTGACAAGAACCGCCTGAAAGAGTATACTTTCAATGTTGCGAATCATCGCAGAAATCTTCGGAAGGGGGAGGTGTAATCATGGCAGTACCAAAGAGAAAAACTTCTAAGGCTAAGACCAAGCAGAGAAAAGCTGCAAATATGAAGATGAAGACCCCGGGTCTCTCCATCTGTCCGCAGTGCCACGAGCCGAAGCTTCCGCATAGAGTTTGCCCGAACTGCAACTATTACGACGGAAGAGAAGTCGTTTCATCTGAGATGTAATTGACAAGGTATCAAAAGAAGACTGTTGCATTTTGCAGCAGTCTTTTTCTTTGCTCTTTTCTGTGTAGGGCAGGCGGTGGTGAAGCAATGCCCTCGCTTTGTCCTCGTCGCAGGCGATCAGGGCGCTCGTTCGCAGCGAATCGGGACCCGAACAAACTCGCTTCGCTCAGACAGTGTTCGGGTCCTGCCGATTCGCTTCGCTCACTTCACTTCTGATCGCGGCTGCTCCTGCGGGAAC
>JAFRLD010000015.1 GCA_017431395.1 Bacillota bacterium
AATACGCCCCAAGGCTTCTTGCCTGGGAAGAACTGAGCGTTAGGGAACTTCTCTGCGTATGGAGCGCAGAGGTTCTTGCCGGATCCTCTGAGCTCGAGGAGATAGTCAACCTTCTCCTGAGTTGTGATTCCGTCTGGATCATAGATGTATCCGTCTGGTCCGGAGATTGTAACACACTTAGCGCCCAGATCCTTCAGTTTCCAAGCAGCACCCCATGCTACATTACCAAAACCGGAGATACCAACAACCTTGTCTTTGAAGTCTTCGCCGTTAGCCTTCAGCATTTCTTCTGCGTACCATACGATACCGAAGCCAGTTGCCTCAGCTCTTCCCAGCAGACCGCCATAGGACAGGCCCTTACCGGTCAGTGTGCCTTCATATCTGTCAACGATTCTCTTGTACTGTCCGAACAGGTAGCCGATCTCTCTGCCGCCAACACCCAGGTCGCCAGCCGGAACGTCAGTGTTCGGTCCAATATGTCTGTACAGCTCAGTCATGAATGCCTGGCAGAATCTCATAACTTCAGCATCGGACTTGCCGTTCGGATCGAAGTCAGCGCCGCCCTTGCCGCCGCCGATCGGAAGACCTGTCAGGGAGTTCTTGAAGATCTGCTCGAAGCCCAGGAACTTGATGATTCCGGGATATACGTTCGGTGCAAATCTCAGGCCGCCTTTGTAAGGTCCGATGGCGCTGTTGAACTGATATCTGTAGCCCTTGTTGACCTGGACTTTGCCAGCATCGTCAACCCATACTACTCTGAAGGTAACGCCTCTCTCAGGCTCAGTCAGTCTTTCGAGAAGAGCAGCCTCTTCATATTCCGGATGCTGTTCGATGACCGGAATCAGAGAAGTCAGGACTTCTTCAACAGTCTGGTGAAATTCTACTTCGCCAGGGTTCTTAGCTTTGCAAAGCTCAATACATCTTTCTACATAGTTTGACATTTACGATTCTCCTTTACACTTAAAAAATAGATTCAAGTAGTTAATGCCTTGTGAACTAATCATAACACTTTGATATTTTTCAGTCAATGGGGGAGGCACCCGAAAAAACACCATTCATGCGGTAAAACATGTACATTCTTGCCATTCCTCCAAATAAAAATATGCACAATTGCATTGCACTTAATCGTTGAAAACATTCTGCAAAAAAGCTACAATAAATTAACTATGGACTAAATGAGACAAAAGGAGAAAATGTTATGGCACAGGATACTTACATGATGAATTACGAGAAATGGTTGGAGTCTCCCGCGCTTTCGGATGCGGACAGAGAAGAGCTCGCTCTGATCCGGGACGATGACCAGGAGATCCGTGAAAGATTCACACAGATGCTGTCTTTCGGTACAGCCGGCCTCCGCGGTATCATGCGCGCGGGTCTGAACGGGATGAATGTTTATATGGTGCGTCTCGCCACGCAGGGTCTGGCAGAGCTGATCATTGAGGAGACCGGAGGCATGGTCCATTCGACCAATGATGTTCCGGCTTCGGTTGCGATCGCATATGATTCGAGAAACAACAGTCCAGCCTTTGCAGAAGAAGCGGCCTGCGTACTGGCGGCCAACGGGATCCGCGCATATCTGTTCGAATCCCTGCGTCCTACGCCTGAGCTGTCCTTCGCTCTGCGGGAAACAGGCTCCATCGCCGGCATCAACATCACGGCGAGCCATAACACGAAAGAATACAATGGATACAAGGCTTACTGGTCCGACGGTGCCCAGTGTGCTCCGGAGCAGGCTTCGAAGGTAGCTGAGGTCATGCACCGGATCGATATCTTCAAGGATGTGAAGACCATGGACTATCAGGCGGCGGTCGATGACGGCCGGATCGTACTGATGGGTGAAGCTATGGATGAGAAATACATGACGCAGGTCCTGGCCCAGTCGGTCGGAGCGGAATATGTCAAGAAGGCGGCGGATGATCTCAAGATCATCTACACACCGTTCCACGGGACCGGTTATATCCTGGTGCCGGAGGTTTTGCAAAGGCTGGGCATGAAGCACATCATCACCGTGCCTGAGCAGATGGTGATCGACGGCGATTTCCCGACCGTCAAGTCCCCGAACCCGGAATATAGAGAGGGCTTTGATCTGGCGGTCGAACTGGCCAAGAAGAACAATGTCGACCTGATCATCGGAACCGACCCGGACGGCGACCGCTGCGGCGTGGTGGTCAGAGACGGCGACGAGTACAAAACATTTACCGGAAACCAGATCGGCGTACTGCTTCTGGATTACCTGATCCGGGCCAGAAAAGAGCAGGGGACGCTGGCGGATGACAGTGTTGCCGTGAAGAGCGTCGTTTCCACAACGATGGCCGACCGGATCTGTGAGGTACAGGGCGTTGAGATCATGAATGTCCTGACCGGGTTCAAGTACATCGGCGAGAAGATCAAGGAATTCGAGGAGAACGGGGGACACACCTTCCTGTTCGGTTTCGAAGAGAGCATGGGCTATCTCACAGGCTCCTATGCCCGTGATAAGGACGCGGTCGTAGCTTCTATGCTGATCGCGGAAATGGCGTGCTACTATTACCTGCAGGGCAAGACCCTGGCAGACGCCATCAACGAGCTCTATGCGACCTATGGATATTACAGAGAGAAAGTCGTCTCCTTCGTATTCGAAGGGCTGGACGGCCAGGAGAAGATGAAGAAGATCATGGAAGACCTGCGGGAGCACGCTCCGGCGGAGATCGGCAGCAAGGTGCTCCGTGTCCGGGATTTCAGCACCGGCGTCATCACCGATCTTGCGACCGGGGAGACCTCGGAAACGGGACTTCCGAAGAGCAACATCCTGTTCTACGATCTGGCGGACAAGGGCACAGCCATCATCCGTCCATCGGGAACAGAGCCAAAGATCAAATTCTACATCATGGCTGCAGGGGACTCCGTTGAGGAGGCAGACGCTAAAGTGGCTGCCATCGAAGCGGCCGGAGCAGCGCTGCTTGGATGATCCAATAGAATGGGGGAATCCCATATAAAATACTAGAAGTTAGGAGGTGATGTCGTGGCTGAAGTAGAGACCCTGGATATGGACACGAAAAACCAGCAGTTCGAACGCGACCTCGGGAAGATCATAGCGTTTCTCGAAACGAGCGCTTACTTCAAGGCCCGGGATCTGCTTTTGGAATATAATGCTGTCGATATTGCCGATATGTTGGAAGATATCCTGGAGGATATCGGAATAGAGAAGGTAGTCATCATCTTCCGGATGCTTCCGAAGGATGTTTCTGTTGATGTGTTCTCCTACCTTCCGGGCGACGATCAGGTCAACATCGTGCAGGCGATCACGGACCGAGAGATCTCCTACATCATGAAGGAGCTCGACTTCGACGATAAGATCGACGTTCTGGAGGAATTGCCGGCGAACATCGTCGATAAGATCCTGGAGAAGACGCCGCGGGAGGAGCGAAAACTCATCAACGAGTTCCTGAATTACCCGGAGGATTCCGCGGGATCCCTGATGACACCGGAATATATCAGTTTACAGGATACGATGACGGTCGCGGAGGCCATGGCCTATATCAAGAAAGAGGGCATGGACAGCGAGACCGTATATACGTGTTATGTCAAGCACGGAGGGCGGAAGCTGGAAGGCGTCGTTTCCCTGCGTGCGCTGGTCATCGCGGATGATAACACGAAGATCTCCGAACTGATGGAGACCGATTACGTGTATCTGAACGTGATGGACGACCAGGAGGAGGTCGCGGAAGTCTTCAAAAAATACGGCTTCCTGGCGATCCCGGTCGTAGATAATGAGCATCGCCTGGTCGGCATCATCACCTTCGATGATATCATGGAAGTCATCGAAGAAGAGATCACCGAGGACATCGAACGTATGGGCGGCGTCATGGGCGATGATGAACATAAGGAATATCTTGATATGAGCGTGTTCCGCCACGCGAAGAACCGTCTGCCATGGCTGCTGTTCATGACCGTGACCCTGATGATCACGGGAACCCTGATCAACCAGTTCGAGGCGGTCCTGTCGCAGGTGATCGTGCTGGTTGGATACCTGCCTTTGCTTATGGGTACGGGCGGTAATACCGGTACGCAGGCGGCGACCCTGATCATCCGTGGTCTGTCCGTGGATGAGGTGGATCTGAAGGATGTGCTCAAGGTACTATGGAAGGAGCTTCGGGTCAGTATACTGATCGGCATCGTTCTAAGTATCTTCAACTTCCTCAAGATCGTTCTGGTGGATCAACAGTCGGCAGCGATCGGACTGACGGTAGCGATCGCTATGATCATAGTCGTCATGTTCGCTAAGCTGCTCGGCGGCATGCTGCCGATGGCGGCGAAGAAGATCGGCGTCGACCCGGCCTTGATGGCGACCCCGATGATCTCATCCATCACGGATATGGTATCGTCGGTGATCTTCCTGTTCACGGCATCTCTGGTGCTTGGGATCGCGCTGTAGCCGGTAGATAAAAGGATAAATGAAATGATCGAGACTACCGAAAACTATATAAGAGAGATGATCACTCCGCGTCCTGCGGATTCCCACAAAGGAACGAACGGCCGGATCCTACTCATCTGCGGCTCTTACGGCATGGCCGGAGCCGCTGTGATGAGCGCCCGGGCGGCGCTCCGGTCCGGGGCTGGACTGGTAACGGTCTGTGTCCCCTGGGAGCTCGTACCGGTGGTGCAGACGGCGGTGCCTGAGGCTATGTGCATAGAGCCCGATTCGATCATCTTCGATAACATCGATCTCAATCAGTTTGATTGTATTGGGGCCGGCCCCGGCCTCCGGGTGGGGCGGGAGCAGTACCAGATCATAGAGCATTTGCTGCTGGGTTATCACGGGCCCCTCGTGTTGGACGCGGACGCACTGAACTGCCTCAGTGAATACGCCCGTGTTCCTGAGAAAAAAACCTATATGGGCGATGCGGCATCAAACGATACGGATGCCCTGGAGATCCCGCGGCAGATGACGAGCCTTCTGCCTGAGATCACCGCGCGCCGGAAGTCCCCGGTGATCCTGACCCCGCATCCGGGGGAGGCGGACCGGCTTCTGGCATCGCTCGGCCAGATGAAGTATCGTGAGCTCGGCCGCGAGAAAGCCGCTGAGATACTTGCCGCCGAGACCGGTGCCATCGTAGCGCTTAAGGGCGCTGGCACGCTGGTGGCTTACGGGGGCGACCTGTTCTATAATCCGACCGGTAATCCCGGCATGGCGACCGGCGGCAGCGGCGATGTGCTGACCGGCGTTGTGACCGCACTCGTCGGATACGGCAGGGCGTCGGTGAAGCAGGGCGTGAAGGAAGCCGCTGGCGGCTACGCCGCAGGAGAAGAGGGCGCCTGCATCGCGGCCGGCCTGACTCCGCTCGATGCGACCCGTACGGCCGTCTACATGCACGGCCTGGCAGGAGATATCGCAGCTGAGAGGCTGGGTGAGATCGGAATGACCGCGATGGACATCGCAGACGCGCTTCCGGAAGCGTTTAAGCGGATCGCGGGAAGGTGAGGCGGCAGCTAAAGAGGCTGCACCTATAGAGTCGGTACCTATAGAGGCGGCGAACGCCGATAATGATAAAACTGAACACACTATCCATCAAGAAGAAAGGAGCAGCATGAACATCAAAGAACTTGAAATGAAAGCAACCGAGGTCCGGTGCGGGATCATCAGATCGACGCACGCGGCCGGGTCCGGGCATCCGGGCGGATCGCTATCATCGGCAGACATTGTGACGGCGCTATATTTTGATGAGATGAACATTGATCCGGCGGATCCGAAGATGAAAGGTCGCGACAAGCTGATCCTTTCGAAGGGGCATGTGGCTCCGGCCCAGTACGCAGCGCTGGCGGAGCGGGGATTTTTCCCGAAGGAAGAGCTGCTGACCCTCCGTAAACTGGGGGCAAGGCTCCAGGGCCATCCGAATATGGAGTATGTACCCGGGGTCGAGATGTCGACCGGATCGCTGGGGCAGGGGTTTGCCACCGCAGCCGGGATGGCTATCGCGAACAAGCTGGATAAAGACCCGGGACGCGTCTATGCTCTGCTTGGCGACGGCGAGCTGCAGGAAGGGATCATCTGGGAGACGACGATGTCCTCCAGCCACTATAAGCTCGACAACCTGGTGGCGATCGTGGACCACAACGGACTGCAGATCGACGGGCCGAACGATGAGGTCATGACCGTCATGCCGATCGCGGACAAATTCCAGGCATTCGGATGGAACGTGATCGTGATCGACGGCCATGATATGGAGCAGATCCTCGACGCGTTCAAGCAGGCCCGCACCTGCGAAGGAAGGCCTACCGCCATCATAGCGGAAACGACCAAGGGCAAGGGCGTATCGTTCATGGAAGGGGATGCCGGATGGCACGGCAAGGCCGCGAACGATGAACAGACCGAGCAGGCACTGGCAGAGCTGGACCAGCTTTTGCAGGAACAGAAGAAGGCACTGGAGGTATAAGAGTATGGCAGACAAAATCGCAACAAGACAGGCATACGGAGAGATCCTTCCGGTGCTCGGTAAGGAATATGAGAATCTGGTCGTGATGGATGCCGACCTGTCCGGCTCCACGAAGACCTCGGAATTCCGCAAAGTCTTCCCGGAACGCTTCTTCAACATGGGGATCGCGGAACAGAATATGTACGCCCACGCGGCGGGGCTGGCGCTATCCGGCAAGATCGTCTGTGCGAGCACATTCGCTATGTTCGCCAGCGGCAGGGCATTCGAGATCATCCGTAATTCCATCGGATATACGAAGGCGAACGTGAAGATCTGCGCGACCCACGCAGGCATCACGGTCGGAGCAGACGGTGCGAGCCACCAGACGTTCGAAGACATCGCTCTGATGCGGACGATCCCGGGGATGACCGTCATCTGCCCGTCGGATGCAGTCTCTGCGAAGAAGCTGCTCCGCCAGGCGGTCGAAATGGATGGACCGTGCTATGTCCGCCTCGGACGGGCGCCCGTCCCGGTCTATTACAAAGAAGAAGATGAGATCATTCTCGGCAAAGGCGGTCTCCAGCGCGATGGCAAAGATATCACCATTATCGCCACGGGGATCATGGTCCCGGATGCGGTCGCTGCTGCAGAGGCCCTTGCCGCAGAAGGAATCGACGCCCGCGTGATCGACATCCACACGATCAAGCCGATCGATGAGGAGATCATCATCAAGGCAGCGGAGGAGACCGGAGCGATCGTGACCGCAGAGGAGCACAGCATCATCGGAGGTCTCGGGGATGCCGTCGCCCAGGTCGTCGTCAAGAACTGCCCGGTCAAGATGGCGATGGTAGGGCAGAAGGACTGCTTCGGCGAATCCGGACAGCCAGACGAGCTGCGCGCCAAATACGGCATGACCGCAGCGGATATCGTGGCCGCCGCCAAGTCGCTTCTGTAGGAGGGCTTCCAAAGGCTGGACCGACTGCTCTTAGCCAGCCAGATGGTAATAATTTGAACAAAACTGTCGCATTCACATCGATCGTAGGTGCGGCAGTTTTTTTGCTTCACAAACCCTTCACAATTGTAAAAAAATTCAAGCCATATATAGGTCAAATTTCACCGAATCACTTGGATTCTCCAACTATATGTAGTATAGTTATTATGTATTGGTGCCGGTCGAGGCAGGGATACATACACTTGATTCAATGAACAGAAAGGACAGGGACGTCTGAGTGATCGAATTTCAGAACGTAACGAAATATTATAAATCGAACGTTGGCCTGGACAACGTAACCGTGAAGATCAACAAAGGAGATTTCGTTTTTCTGGTGGGGCCGAGCGGAGCTGGCAAGTCCACCTTCGTTAAGCTTATACTTAAAGAGATCGAGGCAGACAAGGGGCGGATCATCGTCCGCGGAGAGAATGTGACGAAGATGCCTGCGCGCAAGATCCCGCACCTTCGGAGAAATATCGGGATCGTGTTCCAGGACTTCCGGCTTTTGCCTAAGAAAACGGTCTATGAGAACGTGGCTTTCGCCATGGAGATCATCCACCAGCCGAGGAAGCTGATCAAGAAGCACGTTCCTCAGGTGCTCTCCCTGATGGGGATCGCTGAGAAAGCGCATAAGTACCCGGATGAGCTCAGTGCGGGAGAGCAGCAGAGAGTCGCCATAGCCCGGGCGATCGTCAACAAGCCGAGGATCCTGATCGCGGATGAGCCGACCGGCAATCTGGACCCGGATACCGCCTGGGAGATCATGCAGCTTCTGAACATGATCAACCTGCGCGGGACCACCATCCTGATGGTGACCCATGCGAAGGACATCGTTGATAAAATGGAGAAACGTGTCATTGCCATCGAGAACGGGAGGATCGTTCGCGATGAGTTTGGCATGTATGGATATAAACAGGCGCTGATGGGCGATGAGAAGACTTTCGATGATACCGCGGTAAGAGACTATTCGGATGCAGGTCTTCTGAGCAATACCCGTGGGGCTACCCGTAGGACCTTCCGCAGATCACCGGCCAGAGGTGCCGGTGCGCACCGGCAGACGATCCACCATCCGGCGGACCTGCCGGCACATCCGCATGGCAGCGCCGACCGGGCAGCCCATATACCGGCAGGACGGCCGGGAGACCGGAATCCGGCCCCGAAGCGGGTCGATGACCGGACCAGATTCAAAAGAGGAGGGCAGTACTAAATGCGGACCTTCTTCTATACGATCAAACAGGCTTTCCTGCAGTTTGGCAGGAACTTCAATATGGGACTCGCCTCTATTTTCGCGATCACCGCGATGCTGCTGATCCTCAGTGTATTTTTCATTGCGGCCCTGAACGTGAACATGGCGGCGGAAGCCATCAAAGGGGACTATGACACCATCGAGATCTACCTTAAGGATGATGTCAAGAAGAAACAGGCGCAGAAGCTCGTCGCAGATCTCAAGGAGACCGATGGCGTAGCGGATGCCTGGTATAAATCAAAGAAAAAAGCCATGAAGGAATTCAAGGAGCGCTGGGGCGACAACGGGTATCTCCTCGATAACCTGGACCGCAATCCTCTGCCGAACTCCATCGTGGTGCAGATCGCAGATCTCGAGAAAGCCGACGCGATCGCGGCCCACGCCGAAGGCCTCAAGGGCGTGGAGGACGTCAAGTATTACAAGGATACCGTCGACAAGCTCCTGAAGATCACGAAGTTCATCCAGTGGTCAGCGATCATATTGATGATCTTCCTGATCATCGTATCCATCGTGGTCGTATCCAATACGATCAAGCTGACCGTGTTCAACCGGGCGGACGAGATCACCATCATGAAATACGTCGGTGCGACCAACTGGTTCATACGGGGACCGTTCCTTGTGGAGGGAATCATCATAGGCATCCTCTCCGCGGCGATCTCCGTGGGCCTGACGGCGCTCATTTACCATAAGCTGATCGAGATGCTTGGGGACCAGCTTTTGTCCATCCTCAACATCCCGATGATCCCGGAGGAATTCCTGATCTATAACCTGGCCTGGATCTTCCTGGCGCTCGGCGTCAGCATCGGAGCCTGCGGCAGCATCATCTCCATGCGGAAGTTCCTGAATGCTTAGAGGAGGAAGGACATGAGAAAGCATCTATCCATATTGATCGCGCTCACGCTGGTCTTCTTCCTGATCGCTGATACGACGGCAGCTTCAGCTTCCGAGCTCTCGGACCTCGACAAAAAGATAAAGGACAAGAAGGAGCAGCTAAAAGAGGGCAAGAAAAAAGAAAAAGAAATGATGCAGGACATCGTCGCCCTCGAGGAGACCATCGGAGAGCTGGACGGTGAGATCGAGAATGCAGAGGATGACCTGGCGGTCCTGACCGAGGAACTGGAACAGGCCCAGAAAAAAGTCCGGAAGCAGAACCGTAACCTGAGCAAGCGCCTCAGGAACATGTATAAGAATGGATCTGTAGGCTTCATGGACGTTTTGCTGAACTCAGGGAGCTTCACGGATTTTCTGACCAATCTCGATATGGTCCAGCGCATCCTGAAGAGCGATGAGGAAGTCCTGCAGGAGCTAAAGGACGCTCACGACGAGATAAAAAAGAAAAAGAAAGAAGTCGAAGAGCTCCAGGCGGAGCTGACCTATGCGCAGCAGACCGCGGAGGCAGAGCGGGCGGATGTGGCCGCTCAGAAAGAAGCCCTGACCAAGGCGAACAAGCAGGCGGCTGATGACATCGGAGACCTCGAAGCAGAGCGGGAAGCCCTCGAGGCCAAGCTGGCTGCCCAGAGCGAACAGGGCGAGATCAGTAACAGTAAGAAATCAAAATACAAGGAGGGCGCTCTCCTTTGGCCGCTGCCCAGCAGCCATGAGGTGACCTCTGAATACGGCTGGAGAAACTGTCCGTTCCACGGACGGGAATTCCACGCCGCGATCGATATAGGCGGAGCTTCTACCGGTTCCCCGATCGTAGCCTGCGCGAACGGCAAGGTCATCCATGCCGGCTGGTACGGCGGGTTCGGCAACTCCGTCATCATCGACCACGGCGGCGGCATCAGCACGCAGTACAACCACTGCAATGCCGTCTATGTATCTGAAGGTCAGAAAGTCAAACGCGGACAGACCATCGCAGAAGTAGGATCCACCGGCTATTCCACAGGTCCGCACCTGGATTTTCGTGTATATAAGGACGGCAATGCCGTCAGTCCATGGGAGTATCTCTGATGAATCACAACCGGATCGTACAGAAACTGCTGGAACAACGCGGGATCACCGCGCCGAAAGATATAGAAGAATACCTGTCGGACAGGCCGAAGCGCACGTATGATCCTTTCCTGATGAAGAACGTACAGGAGGGGACCGACCTGATCTTAAGCGAGATCGCGAGCGGCCGCAGGATCTGCATTTATGGCGACTACGATGTGGACGGGATCACTTCGGTCTGCATTCTGCATACCGTTTTGTCAAAACTCACAGAGGATCTGACCTGGTACATCCCGTCGCGTTTCAACGAAGGCTATGGGCTGCATAGCGAGGCCATCGACCTGCTGCACGAGGATGGCGTTGACCTGATCATCACCGTGGACTGCGGGATCACCTCGGTCAAAGAGATCGCTTATGCGAAGTCCCTGGGGATGAATGTCGTGGTCACCGACCATCACAGCGTCGGAGACGTACTGCCGGACTGCATCACGATCGACCCGAAACAGGAGGATGAGACCTATCCGTTCCGGGAACTGGCAGGCTGCGGCGTCGCATATAAACTGGCCCAGGCGATCCAAAGGCAGGCCGGGCTCGACCGCCATGTCATCGTAGAGATCCTGGATCTCGTCAGCCTCGGCACGGTGGCGGACCTCGTCCCGCTCACCGACGAGAACCGGACCATCGTGAAATACGGTCTGATCAAGATCAACGAGAAGACGAGGCCCGGACTTGCTGCCCTGCAGGAAGCGATCTCCATTCCTGTGGTCACTTCCGGCAGGATCTCTTTCGGGATCGGACCGCACCTGAATGCGGCGGGGCGGATCCGCCATGCGAAAGAAGGGGTCAAGCTCCTGCTCGCTCCGGAATCGGATCCCCAGACCATAAGAACGCAGGTGGATACACTGATCGCCTGCAACTATGAACGAAAAAAACTGCAGGCCAAAGCCTATGACAAATGCTGTGAGCAGATCACAGGAGAGGAAGCGATCCTCTGCCTTAATGTAGATGATCTTCAGGAAGGGATCACCGGCAATACCGCCAGCAGGCTCAAGGAGAAATACAATCGTCCGGTCATCCTGGCGACCCCGGTCGGAGATGGACTGCTTAAGGGAAGCGGCCGGAGCATCCGCGGCGTAGACCTGTTTAAACTGCTGGACCGGCACCGGGATCTGTTCGTGCGTGTGGGCGGGCATAAGAAGGCCTGTGGCTTCACGATCTCAGAAGAAAATTTCCGGACGATCCAGCCTTTGCTCGAACGCGAGACACAGGACCTGTACGATGCAGACCCTTCGATCCTCGGGATCACCGGTAAATATGACCTGCAGATCGAACCGGAGGATGTGACCCTTGAGCTCGCCCGGGCGCTGGAAGTCATGGAGCCGTTCGGAGAAGCCAACCAGCAGCCGGACTTCCTGATCGAGAACGTCCGTATCAATGTCCTGCAGCATATGGGCGCAGAGGACCAGCACGTCAAGTTCGCCGCCCTGCGGGATGGCGCGCGGATCGACTGCGTGCTGTTCCAGAAAGCGAAAGACTATGAGGATAAGCTCTATGGACCGGACCCGGTCAGCCTGATCGGCAGCGTCGAGATCAACGAATGGAACAATAACATCAACGCACAATTTCGTGTGGAGGAGATACTATGACGATATCAAAAGGCAGATTTATCATTATCATTTGCGCGGCGTTCGCGGCGGGGGTGATCCTGTCGCTGGCGGCCATGATCGGCCTCTCCGCCAAGTTCATCGATTCTTCCGGAGACGGGATCGACAAGGGCAAGCTTGCGCAGATCAATGCTTATATCGACAAATACTATCTGTGGGATGACTATAAGAAAGATGACCTTGTGGACAACGCCTACAGAGGATACGTGGCAGGCCTTGGGGACCCATACTCCGCCTATATGACGAAGGAAGAGTTCGAAAGCTATGAGACCTCCGCTCTCGGAACCTATTCAGGGATCGGTGTGACGTTCGAGATGACCGAGAAAGGGGAGTACGTGATCGTTTCCGTCACGAAGGATTCCCCCGCGGACAAAGCCGGCCTTAAGCCAAAGGATCAGATCCTCGAGGTCGACGGCAAATACTATTCCAGCAGCGACGTGATGGCTACACATATCCGGGGCAAGAAGGGGACGAAGGTCACCTTGAAGCTCCTCCGGGACGGCAAAGAGTTCACGGAGACCATGACCCGCGATAAGATCGTGCAGGATTCCATCGAAGGTGAGATGCTGGATTCCGAGACCGGGTATATCCGGATCACCCAGTTCATCGACAGCACCGGAGCAGACTTCACGAAGCAGCTTCAGGACCTGGAATCCCAGGGGGCGAAGAAACTCATCCTGGATCTGCGGGACAACGGCGGCGGCCTCGTGGATGACGCGGTGGCCGTGGCGGACCTGTTCCTTGACGAGGGCGTCTGCTGCTATGTGAAAGACCGAAACGGCAAAACCGAAGAATATAAGGTAAAAGACGGCAAGACGGATATCGAGACCGTCGTCCTGGTCAACGGCAACAGTGCCAGCGCCTCAGAGATCCTGAGCGCGGCGCTGCAGGACAATGGGTACAAAGTGATCGGCGAGAAGACCTTCGGCAAGGGCATCATCCAGACCAGTTTCAAGATGCAGGATGGGGATGCGATCAAGCTCACGATCCTGGAGTACCTGTCCCCGAAGAAGCATCAGGTCCACGAAAAAGGCGTGACCCCGGATGTGAAGGTCAAGGACGATGAGAAGACCGAGGCGGACGAGCAGCTTGAGAAAGCAGAGGAGGTTTTGAAATAAGCAAAGGCTGGACAGGTCCGGCAGCAAACCGGATATGCACTTTAACGCTTTATAGTGCTTGACTTTAATTGGTGAAAGTGCTATACTCCTTTCAGAGGGTAACAGAAAGGAGTCCTGTCATGACTTATGAATCAAAATTTAAAAACGACGACATCGATGAACTGTTCAGAGCAGTACTTCTGCTGGAGGATGAGGAGGATTGTTATAGATTCTTCGAGGATATCTGCACGATCAATGAGATCAAGGCGATCTCCCAGAGACTGCAGGTAGCGAAGCTGCTCAGCGAGAACCGGACCTACAATGAGATCGAGTCGATCACGAAAGCATCGACGGCTACGATCAGCAGGATCAACAAGTGTCTGGTCTACGGAGCAGAGGGGTATCAGAGGATCCTGGCCCGCTTGAAGGAGCAGGAACAGGAATAACCGGTACACAAAACAGGAAACGATGGCGGCGCGATGCACCGCCATTTTGTATGCAGAAAACAAATGGAACTGTACCTTATCGAAGACTACAAGGAAATACATCCGGAGCTTAAAGGCACGGAGTTGACAGATACGCTGGTCCTGGATCTGCTGCGGGAGAGCGGGAAGCTGCCTCCGGAGAAAGAGGCCCTTGGACAGCCTGTGATCGAGCGGCTCCCCGGCGGCAAACCGGTGCTTAAGCTGCCTCAGGACCCGGCAGCCTCGGATCCTCCGGAGAAAGAGATCCATTTCTCGGTCTCGCACACGAACGAGACGTTCGGCTGCGTGATCGCGGAGCAGCCGGTAGGGTTTGACCTTCAGGTCACCCGTTCCGTCCGGATCCTCAGGATGGCGAGACGGTATTTCACAGCGGAAGAGATCTCATACCTGGAAGAAAGCGGTGAGGATGCCGCTGCCCTGGAGGAACGGTTCTTCAGGCTCTGGACGCGAAAAGAAGCCTATGCCAAACTGACCGGCGAAGGGCTCACGGCGGTCCTGGAGGGAGCACCGGTAACGGGACGGGACGATCTGGTGTTCACGGATATGAATTTCGGAGATGGCCTTTATGGCTGCATCTGTACATATGAAGATTAGAATCAGGAGGAAATACATATGGAGTTTCAGATTCTCGTAGAGAACAAGACGGAGACCGAAGGAGTTCTGGCGGAGCACGGACTCTCGATCTATATCGATACCGGCACCGTTAAGATCCTTTTTGACGCGGGCGCATCCGATGCGTTCGCTATGAACGCGGACCGGATGAAGGTGGATCTGTCCGAGGTGGATATGGCGGTCGTGAGCCACGGCCATTACGATCATACGGGCGGGTTCCCGCTTTTTTGCCGCCGGAACCACAAGGCGCCGATCTATATCCACAAGAATGCTTTTCGCGAATCCCACGGCTTCGAGGACGGCAAGATCGAAGACGAGATGTGCGGGATCCGGTGGACCGAGGAACAGAGAAACGGCATCGCAGGCCGTATGGTCCTGACCGACGGGCCGCTGAAGATCACGGATGACATCATCATCAGCGGGACCGTTCCCATGGTCGAAGGGTTCGAGCCGACGGAGAAGTTCTACTATTTCAGCGCGAACGGAGCACCGGTCTTTGACGACATGTCCCATGAGCAGATCCTCGTGATCCGTGCTCCGGAGGGCCTGTTCGTTTTCTCCGGCTGCTCGCACCGCGGCGTGATCTCCGCCCTCATGGAGGCAAGACGGCTGTTCCCGGGAGAGAAGGTGGCCTGTCTCGTTTCCGGCATGCACCTTTATAAGGCAAGCGATGAGACCAGGGCGGAAGTCATCGAGACCCTGAAGGCGGAGGAGGTCCAGCTGATCATGCCCGTCCACTGCACCGGCATGAAGGCGATCTTCGAGCTGAAGCAGGCGTTCGGGGACCGGTGTCTGATCGGCATGGCCGGTGAGGTCTACCGTGACTTCTGATCGGCCGGAAAGCATATATGAGGATGCTCCCGAGGTCAGCGAGCGCTGCATGGAACGGGCTTCTAGATTTCTTTCCTATAAGCCCCGGACCCGGCACGAGCTGATCAAGCATCTTACGGAGCGGGGGTTCGGGACGGAGGAGGCCAGCCTTTGCGCGGACCGTATGGAGGAATACCGGCTGATCGATGATCTCGAGTACAGCCGCATGTATTTCGAGGCCATGTTCGAACGCGGCAAGGGACTGGACCGGATCCGGCGGGAGCTCGCGGAGAAGGGCGTGGACCGGAATACCATCGAGGACAGCCTGCTTCTCATCGAGGAGGTGCCGGATGCTTATGAGGCTGCTCTGGAGCAGGCGCAGATGGCGCTGGCTGCAGAGGATGTTCGGGACCTGACCTATGAGGAACGGGAGAAGATAAAAGGGCGTATCGCGCGCAGGCTCGCCCGCAAAGGCTATCCGGCGGACGCGATCTACCGGGCGGTACGGGAGGCGCTGGAGATCCGGCTTTCCCAGGAGGAAGAATAGAGCATATGGATTATAAGAAGAAGATAAAAGACGTGATCGACCGTTTTTATATCGAGTGTGTCGATGAGTTCAAAGAGGCGGAGATCCAGATCGCGAACGACTCCAAGTTCCGCAGCATGTTCCGCAAGAAGGATTACGACGGGAACATCAAGACCCTGCGGGAGATCAAGAAGCGGACCCACAGCGTACGGTTCCCGACCGGGGATATCCAGAAGGGGGATACAGCGGCTAAGGAGCTGATCAAGCAGACCGAGAACTGCATCCGGCAGCTCGGCAAGCTCTGCGACGCCTATGTCCAGCTGCAGACGACATTAAAGAGAAAGTCTGAAGGCTACAAGGTCTCCCTCGCAGAGTACAACGAGATCTACCGCAGATCCCAGGAGCAGCATGTGGCGGCCAACCGGGAGCTGAAGGAGCTGGATATCCTTTATACCGATTATTTTGATGATGAGGACTACGAAGTCTATGAATTTCTTGACTGATGGAGGGATCATAGCCGTGCTGATCCTGATCGCCCTTATCGCGGTGATCGTGATCGGTATCCTGATACTGCTCCGGCTGGCGGTGACGCACCGCAGACAGCAGGAGCTCGCGATCGTCCAGCGGCAGCTGCAGGATGAGATCGACCGGTCCAGGCAGGATACGGTGGATATGGTCCAAAGCAGCGTCCGCCATATGGGCGAGCTTCTCGCGCGCGGACAGACCGAGGCCGCAGAGGCACAGAGCCGCAGGCTCGGCGAGCTGAACCGCGAGATGAACAGCGCGCTGCATCAGGTCTCCAGGAGTCTCGGGGAGATGCGGGATCTGGCCAGCGGGGTCGATGACCTCAAGAAGGTGCTCTCCAATGTGAAGACCCGGGGGATCCTGGGAGAGGTGCAGCTGGGGGCGATCCTGGAGGATGTGCTGGCTCCGGACCAATATGAAGAGAATGTGGCCGTGACCGGTACTTCAGAGCGTGTGGAATACGCGGTCCGTTTCCCCGGGGATGGGAATCGCGTCGTGTATCTTCCCATTGACTCGAAGTTCCCGGCGGATGCCTATATGAACCTGATGGACGCTTATGAGCTCGGGGATCCGCAGGAGATCCGCGTGTACAGGGATCAGCTGCGTCGGGCGATCCTGAAGGCGGCTTCGGACATACGTAATAAATACGTCCATCCGCCGCAGACCACGGATTTCGGGATCATGTTCCTGCCGTTCGAAGGCCTCTACGCGGAGGTCCTTCACCTGAATCTGACGGCGGGACTTCTGAACGATTACCGGGTGAATATCGCGGGCCCTACGACCATGGCTGCGATGCTGAGCAGTTTTCGCATGGGTTTCCGGACGATGGCACTCAGCGAACGCTCCAGCGAGGTGTGGGATACGCTGTCGCGTGTTTCCACGGAATTTGAGAAGTATGAAGAGACGGCCCTCCGGACGCAGAAGCATCTGCAGATGGCCGAGAAAGATCTTGATGAGCTGATCGGTCCCAGAACGAGGCAGATCCGCAAGGCTTTAGCAGAGCTGACGGAACTGGACGGGGATCGATAATAGATAGGGACATTCAATGAGCATTTTCGTGATTTCAGACCTGCATCTTTCGCTCTTTCCGGGAGCGGACAAGCCGATGGACATTTTTGGCGCCCGTTGGTATGATCATCCCGGAAGGCTCGAGCGCGCATGGCGCGAGAGCATTAAAGAGGGCGATACGGTTTTGATCCCGGGGGACACCTCCTGGGCTCTTAAGCTGGAAGACGCGAAGTATGATCTGGACTGGGTAGCGGCGCTTCCAGGCCGCAAGATTTTGCTAAAAGGCAACCACGACCTCTGGTGGACCGGGATCACGAAGCTCAATAAGATGTACGATAACATGACGTTCCTGCAGAACGATCATGTCTTCGCCGAAGGCTGCTATATCTGCGGCAGCCGGGGATGGCTCACGCCGGATAGCGAGGATTTCACGGAGGCGGATGAGAAGATCTACCGCCGGGAACTGCTGCGGCTGGAGAGCTCGCTGAAGTCTGCGGCGGCGGCTCGGGAGGCGGCACCGGAAACTGCTTCTGCCGGCGAGGCGCCGATCATCGGGCTCCTGCACTATCCACCGGTCTCGGACGCGCGGCGGTATTCGGGATTCCAGCAGCTCTTCGAGGACTACGGCGTGAAAGACGTCTATTACGGGCATGTCCACGGAGAGGACGGGTTCCGGACCCGCATCCAGGGTGAGCTTCACGGCGTCCGCTACCATTTGGTATCGCTGGACTACCTGGATGCCCAGCCTTTGCAGATCCGGTGAGAATAAAATGAACGAGAGGTGACCATGAACACAGTCGAATTGATCACGAGAAAACGGGATGGAGGGGAGCTTACCCGCGAGGAACTGCACTATCTGGTGCAGGGGTTCACAGAGGGCAGCATCCCGGATTACCAGATGTCGGCATTCCTGATGGCCGTGTATTATCAGGGCATGAACCGCGACGAGACGGTATGGCTGACCCAGGAAATGAAGGAGTCGGGAGATATCGCAGACCTGTCGAAGGTCCGGGGGATAAAGATCGACAAGCACAGCACGGGAGGCGTCGGGGACAAGACGACTCTGATCGTCGGACCTTTAGCGGCGGCATGCGGGGTCCCGGTGGCCAAGATGAGCGGCCGGGGGCTCGGGTTCACAGGCGGGACCGTAGATAAGCTTGAGGCGATCCCGGGCTTTAAGACGACGCTGCCGGAGGAGGAATTCTTCGAGCTGGTGAACAATAGCGGGATCGCTGTGATCGGGCAAACGGCCCATATCGCGCCGGCGGACAAAAAGATCTATGCCCTCAGGGACGTGACGGCTACGGTGGAGAATCTGAGCCTGATCACCTCCAGCATCATGAGCAAAAAGCTGGCCTCCGGCTCCGATGGGATCCTGCTGGATGTCAAGTGCGGCAGCGGGGCGTTCATGAAGTCGGAGGAGGATGCGAGAAGGCTGGCCGAGATGATGGTGGAGATCGGCAAGGCGGATGGCAAGAAGATGATGGCCGTGATCACGGATATGAACCAGCCGCTCGGAAATGCCGTCGGCAATGCGCTGGAAGTGCGCGAGGCGATCGAGGTCCTTCAGGGCAAGGGGCCTTCGGACATCACGGAGCTTTCGGTGGAACTGGCCGGACGAATGATCTGGCTCGGCGGATGTGCGGCCACGCCTGCTGAGGGAGTCGCAAAGGCTGGTCAGGCCCTGACCTCAGGCTCAGGCCTGCAGAAATTCCGGGAATTTGTAAGCGGCCAGGGCGGAGACCCTGCGGTCGCGGACGACCTGTCCCTGCTTCCGCTGAGTTCTTGCTCGAAGGAGATCCTGGCGGATCGCAGCGGATATATCTGCGGGATCGATGCCATGACCATCGGGCTGGCATCCCAGCATACCGGTGCCGGACGTCAGACTAAGGAAGATGCGATCGATCATGGAGCAGGGATCCTGCTGCATCATAAGGCCGGTGACCGGGTCGAGGCAGGAGAGGCTCTGATGACGCTTTATAGCGACGAAGTGTCAAAACTTGAGTCAGCATCCCTTGAAGCAGCGAAAGCCGTTCAAATCGGCGATCAGGCCCCTGAGCTGCCGAATCTGATCCATGGGGTGGTCGAATAAGCCCGTGGAGTGATTGAATAAGCTAAGGATAGGAAGGAGACTATCTGATGATTCTAAATGCGAAATCTAAACGAAGGCTAAGGATCCTCGCTGCAGCAGGCCTGATGACCTGTTTTCTCTTGACTGGATGTTTTCTCCTGACAGGATGCGGAGAACAGGAGGAGCAGGCCGAAGAGCCGACGAGTTTCGAGCTTGCCCTGATCACCGATGATACCGGCGTCAATGACGGATCCTTCAATCAGGCGACCTGGGAGGCGATGAAAGCCTTTGGCGAGGAGAACGGGATCACCTGTGATTACTACATAACAGAGAACGATCCCAAAACCTATATGAAGACGATCCGCGAAGCGAAAAATCTTGGCGCGAAACTGATCGTCCTGGCAGGCAGCCGGTTCGAGACCACAGCCTTC
>JAFRLD010000153.1 GCA_017431395.1 Bacillota bacterium
TGGTGGTGGACATGTATATCCTTGAGAAGGCAAAACTTGTGGACGACCTCGAAAAATATCTGGATCAGGAGATCGAAGGGATGAAGACTTTGGCCCTGATGATGAAGTAGATGCGGATGGACCGGACAAAACATTCCGGGCGCCGGCAAGAATTGACTAGATGAAAGTGGCAGGATTCGGTATAATAGTACTGAACCTGCCACTTTATTTGTTTTAGATTATGATGATGCGCCGGGCTAGCCGTCTGGTGCACTGGAGAGATATATGAAAAAGATCGTGATTTTTGGCGGCGGGACGGGACTGTCCTGCGTGCTTGGAGGATTGAAGTTATTCCCGCTGGATGTAACGGCTGTGATCGCGGTGAGCGATGACGGCAGCAGCACGGGTGTGCTCAAAGAAGAAGTGGATATCCCGGCGGTGGGGGACCTCGGCAAGGTCCTGCTTTCGATGGCAAACGTCGATGAGGATTTCGTGCGGCTGCTCCGCTACCGGTTCTCTAAGGATGGGACCCTGCATAATCATCCGGTCCGGAATGTCCTGCTGGCAGCTCTGATCGATCTGAAAGGGGACCTCACGGAGGCCTCCAAGTATATGTCTAAACTGCTTCAGGTGAAGGGGACGGTCCTGCCTTTGACCGAAGAGAAGGTCGAGCTGGTCGGCTACGGCAAAAGCGGAGAGTTCTTCGGCGAATCCGAAGTTTCCCAGCACATCAGTGAGATCGATCATCTGGCTTACGATCATCCGATCACGGTGAACGGCGAGATCATCGAGAAGATCCGCGAAGCCGACCTGGTGATCCTAAGCCCCGGCAGTCTCTACACCAGCATCCTGCCGCATCTGATCGTGCCCGAAGTCCGGGACGCACTCCGGCAGGCGTCCGCCCCGATCATGTACATCTCGAATCTGGTCACCCAGCCCGGAGAAACGGACGGGTATTCCGTCAGCGACCACCTGCGCGTGCTGAACCACTATCTGGGAGAGCGAAAAGTCGATGTCGTGATCGCCAACAACGGTGTCATCGATTTCGAGGTCTCCGACGTGTACCGGACCCGGGAGCATAAGACGATCGTGGATCTGGATTCCGATGTGATCGACTCGCTCGGCACCCGGATCATCGCCGATGACATCATCCGCATCGAGAACGGGAGCATCCGCCACGATGAGCTCAAGACCGCCTATCGGGTGTTTTCCTATGTGATGATGTGACGCTGCAATCTCCCGGAACTTTGCGACCGCGATTTCTCGATACGAACGAAATGAAACGAAAAACCATTCCTGTGATTATAGGCCTACTGCTTTTGACAGCGGCCTTTATATTCTGCATGTCTTCCCGGGACGTGGACCAGTCGCTGAATGACAGCATCGGATTCGACCGCCTGCTCGCCCACTGGTTCGTGGAAGGCTTCGACCAAATGAGCCCCGAGGACCAGCTTGCCGCCGCCCTCCGTTTTGACGAGCCCATCCGTCACGTGGCACACACACTGGAGTTCGCTTTGTTGGGGTTTTTGCTCATGGCGCTTTGTTTGGCGCTGATCTGCAAAGGCTGGACAGGGCAGGGCCGTACCGAGCCCAGTCCCGGCCACGGTCGTACCTCACATGGCGAGCGCGATGGTTGTGATTGCAGTCACAGCCTGTCCAGCCGGCAAGCTCTGCTCATAGCATGGGCGGCCGGCACCTCTTATGGCATTCTGGATGAGATCCACCAGATTTTCGTGAGCGGCAGGGGCTGCCAGCTTTCGGACATGTGTTTTGATTCGTTCGGAGTACTGATTGGATGCATGATCACGATTGTAGTGGCGCGGATCATCCGGCGGTCGTAATTATCTTGGGATTTTCCTGCCAGGCTTTCATCAGACGTAGTTATTTCCAGCCTCCGCAGCACGTGTTCATTCTCTGCATATGAGTTAGGAATCACTAACTCTTCGATTTCGAACAATAATTGCACAGTCGGCGCAATTTCAGCGATTATTTAGCAGTTAGTGGCACCTTCATAGCTAAATACTGACATTTATCAGCAAAACCAATATAATTAATGGTCATACTAGCAAAAATCAAATAGTTTTGACAGGGTGAACAGTGGTATGGATTGAGTTAGGAGTCACTAACTGGTCTATATGGCTGGATTTTGCGCACGATGGTGCAGAATATGACTGATATGAGAAA
>JAFRLD010000154.1 GCA_017431395.1 Bacillota bacterium
AAAAGCGATGCTTGCGAATCTCGAGGAGAGTGGCCTGGAGCAGCTGGCGGAGGATCTGGAGAGATCCATTCTGGCAAAGCCGGGGGAGGATCCACAGACCCCCGTGAGCGTTCCGAACGTCCTGGAGACGTGTACTCCTTTTTTGCGGAATCTGCAAAAGCTGGTCCCATTTGCCTATAGCGGCCCTGTCAGCGAACTTCCGGACCGGATCTTTCGCAGGAGCCTTCTGCTGATGTATCCGGACGTCGGAGCGCAGCCCGTAACCGAAGAAGGTCGTGGGCTGGAGCTGGTCTTCTGTGAGATCCTGCATACCGTACTGGTGGCTTACATGGTGAGACACGGCCACAATCCCACCTTTGATTTCGAGATGCTCTCTGAAGGGGAGGCGGCAGGTTTTCCGGCCGGCAGCGAATACCTGCGGATGCGGAACCCGATCCGCAAGCAGTATGTCTATGAGTTCCTGGTGATCGCCGCATCGGTCCAGCCCTTTAATACCCTGGGCCATATCGCGGGGGTCCACCACGTGGCCATGCACATGGCACGGCAGTTGCAGAAAAGAGGCGTCCCGGTGGATCTGGCCATGACCTCTGCCGCCAGCATGGCACACGACATCGGTAAGTTCGGCTGCAAAAGCTATGAGCTCTCGAGGCTTCCCCATCTGCATTACTACTACACGGATGAACTGCTTTCTCGCGCGGGGCTTCCGGAGATCGCCCATATCGCCAGCAACCATTCCACCTGGGACCTGGAGCTGGAGGACCTTTCCTGCGAGAACCTGCTTCTGATCTATGCGGATTTCCGGGTGAAGAGCCGCCGGGATGAACAGGGGCGTGAAGTGATCTGCTTCTATTCTCTGAAGCAGTCCTTCGACGTGATCCTGAGCATGCTGGAGAATGTGGACAAGGCCAAGCACGACCGGTATGTCCGGGTGTATGAGAAGCTAAAGGATTTCGAGGATTATATGGCCAGCCTCGGAGTGGATCCGGACCTCAACGGCAATATTGGCGATCCGGATGAGATCTGGGAGGATGTTTCGCTTCTGAACAGCAAGCAGTCCGTGCAAAGGCTGAAGTACCTGGCGATCGCCCACAATATCGAAGTCATGCACCGCTTCGGCGGGATCAATGAATTCGGAGATCTTCTGGAGGAAGCCAGGAGTGAGCGGCAGTGGGAGAATATCCGTGCTTATATCAATACCCTTGAAGAATACTTTACCTATCTGACCGCGGAACAGAAACAGATGGCGATCCGGTTCCTGCGGGAACTTCTGGTGCAGCGCGGAGGCGATATGCGCCGGCGGGCTGCGGCACTGATCGGCAGTATCATAGCCAGCTATGATGAACAATACCGCAAAGAACTTCCTCAGGGGATCACCGCGGCAGCGGAGGTGATCAGCGGCAGGGATCTATGGGCAGAGCATCTGCGAACCGTTACAGAGCAGGACCTGCACCGTACAGAACGTCAGCAGCGCTGGATCGGCTACTCCCTGAAGATCACGATGAACGCCCTGTTTGAAGCGGCAGACCATCAGGAGCGGGG
>JAFRLD010000155.1 GCA_017431395.1 Bacillota bacterium
CCGCCGCAAATACGGAATGTCCCCGAGGGAATACCGCTCCCACGGGCGCCAGAATACAAAAAGCCCGTAAATTAAGGCTTTATACAACCAGGACAAGCTTATTAAAATAAAGGCAATATAACACCGGGAGAGATGTTTGATTACTGAACACTCTCCCGGTGTTACATATATTCACTTCTTTATATCGGTTCTTTTTTTCTTTCAGCTATTTTGTCTGTTTCAGAGCTTCCTGAATTTCAGCGTAGCTGGACATGGGACGATAACCGAATCACAGGTATTTTGGCCAGCCTTTCCCAGGGCTATCCTATGGGTGCTATCATGCGTCTGACATATGGAAATGTCAGATTTAAATATCGCACGATAGAGGGAGTTTCCGTTCAGGGTGTTGTTCCAGACTAGGAGTGACCGGATGGGCAAAGTTGGCAGCCATGTTGAAGAGGAAGTCGATCAGGAAGAAGATCAGAAAGCTCTGTGTTTTCCGCATGGCTTTATCATAACGTAAATGACGGTCCATAGACTGTTTATTTGGAATAAGGAGGCGTCCTGAAGGACTTCTCCGTTCTGTTTGGTCAGGCCAGGTCGGTGCCGTTGCTGGCGATGACCTTCTTGTACCAGTAGAAGCTGTCCTTGCGGCTGCGGTCGAGGGTGCCGTTGCCCTGATCGTCTACGTCTACGTAGATGAAACCGTAACGCTTGCGGATCTCACCGGTACCGGCGGAAACGACATCGATGCAGCCCCAGGTGGTGTAGCCGATCAGATCGACGCCGTCCTGCATGGCTTTGGCCATGGCCCGGATGTGTTCGCGGTAGTAGTCGATGTGGTACTGATCGTGGATGCTGCCGTCTGCTTCTACGGTATCGTAGCCGCCGACGCCGTTCTCAACGATCATGAGCGGCAGATGATAGCGGTCGTACATGACTTCCAGATAGTAGGTCAGTCCGTCCGGATCATAGGCCCAGCCCCAGTCGCTGTAGTTCAGGTATTCGTTGCGGGCGCCGGAAGAGAAGTTGCCGCTGACCAGGTCCGTGACTTCGTGGGTCGTGACCAAGGTGGACATGTAGTAGCTGAAGGTATACATGTCGACAGTTCCCTTCTTCAGGTCCTCGAGGTCTTCGGCTGTGATGTCCAGCTTCACATTGCGTTCCTGCCAGAGACGTTTCGCATAGGTCGGGTATTCGCCCTTGCACTGTACATCGCCGCAGTAGAAGATATTCTTTTCCCAGGTGTGGCGGTTGGCCAGGATATCCTTGGGATCGCAGGTCATCGGGTAGTTGGTGATGCCGCAGATCATGCAGCCGATCTTGTTTTCGGGATCGACAGCATGTCCGATCTGTACCGCTCTGGCAGAGGCTACGAACTGATAGTGCAGGCTCTGGTAGGCTTCCTGATAGTCTAGATCTTCATTGGCCACCCCCATAAACATGATGGTGTTGTTGATCTCGTTGAAGGTCAGCCAGTATCTGACGAGGCCTTTGTATTCTTCGAAGCAGGTCTTCGCAAAACGGACATAGAAGTCGACCAGTTTGCGGTTGGTCCAGCCGCCGTAGTGTTCTTCAAGGTACAGCGGGGTATCGAAGTGCCAGATCGTGACCAGCGGTTCGATATCGTGCTCTTTCAGGCACTGAAAGACCTTGCGGTAGTGCTCTACGCCCAGCGGGTTCGGGGTCTCTTCGTCTCCTCTTGGGAAGAGCCGCGACCAGGAAATGGACATCCGGTAGACCTTGAAGCCCATCTCGGCATAGAGGGCGATGTCTTCTTCATAGCGGTGATATTCATCGACACCTAAATGATTGGGGTAGTACTGATCTTCCAGTACGGCATAATGGGCGCCTTCCGGAAGCTTTTCTCCTCTTACCAGGAAGAGCTTGTTGCCGTCTTTATCGATAGCTGTGATCTTTCTTTTTTCATAACGGGTGCCGCCGGTCGTGACATCGGTCTTGGCCGGTCCGCGGCCGTCTTCGTTCCAGGCTCCCTCGACCTGGTTGGCAGCGGTAGCTCCTCCCCAGAGGAAGGAATCAGGGAAACGGTATTCACTCATGGTCTGTCCTTTCTTCGCCGTTGGCGGCGATCAGTTCCTTATACCAGTAAAAGCTCTTTTTGCGGTAACGCTGCAGCGTTCCGGAGCCGTCTTCATGGCGGTCCACATAAACGAAGCCGTAGCGCTTGCTGAACTCGGCGGAAGCAGCCGAGACCAGATCGATCGGTCCCCAGCTGGTATAGCCGAAGACGTCGACTCCTTCTTCGATGGCCTGCTTCATAGTGGCGATGTGGCTTCGGTGGAAAGCGATGCGGTAGTCATCCTCCACAGTATAACTGCCGTTGCCGTCCGGGATCAGTTCCTCTTTGGCTCCGATGCCGTTTTCCGCAACGAATAAGGGTCTGTGGAAGTGATCGTAGAGATAGTGCAGGATGTAGCGCAGGCCCAGGGGGTCGATGGGGTAGCCGTAATCGGAATACTCCGTGTAGGGGTTGCGCAGACCGCGCATGATGTTGCCGTTGGCAGTCCGGTACTTCGTTTCGTCGGCAGCCGTGACCCGGGAACTGTAGTAGCTGAAGGAGATGAAGTCGACGGTGTTCTGTAAGATGACTTGGTCTTCTTCGCTGATGTCCAGGACCACGCCCTGATCTTTCCAGAGCTTCTCTGCATAGTAAGGATATTTTCCTTCGCAGTGCACATGGATGAAGTAATCCAGATCGTGCTGCAGGGTCATCATCTTCATCATATCGGCCGGATCGCAGGTCATCGGATAGACCGGGGCGGAAGCGGCCATGCAGCCGATCTTCAGCTCGGGATCGATCTCGCGGGCGATCTTCGTGACCAGCGCTGAAGCGACCAGCTGATGATGGGCGGTCTGATAGCGCTCGGAAGCGCTCAGTTCGTCCTTTGGAGTCAGGACTCCGGCTCCCAGCAGGGGAGATAACAGGGTGACGTTGATCTCGTTGAAGGTCAGCCAGTAACGGACCCGGGTATGGTAACGTTCCAGGACGGTACGGGCATAGCGGGCAAAGAGCGAGATCGTTTTCCGGGAACGGAAGCCGTCGTATTTCCGGCAGAGGGCTAAGGGGATCTCGTAGTGCGAGAGAGTGATCAGCGGTTCGATGCCGTACTTCCGGCATTCATCGATGACATCATCATAGAACTGCAGACCTTTCTCGTTGGGGATCTCTTCTTCCCCGGTCGGGTAGATCCGGCTCCAGGCGATCGAGAAACGATAGACTTTGAAGCCCATCTCTGCATAGAGAGCGATGTCTTCCTTATAGCGGTGATAAAAGTCGTTGCCCAGCAGTTTGAGATTGTCAGGCGTAGGTCCGGAAGTTACGGGACCGCGGACGCCATGGGGCATCACATCCTGCTGAGAGAGGCCCTTGCCGTCTTCGTTATACGCGCCTTCGTTCTGGTTGGCGGCAGTAGCGCCGCCCCAGAGAAAATCTTTGGGGAATGGCATCAGTGACCCTCCTTCAATTGCTGATAGAAGCGTAAAGCGCCGATCAGGTTGGCATCGTTCTCAAAAGCGCAGGTCACCACTTCCGGTTCTCCGAAGGGCAGCCAGGGCTTGTTGGAGAAGGTCTCATGGACCGCTTCGGCGATCTTCTGCGTGACCAGCGGATCAGCGCTGATCCCGCCCCCGATCGCATATCTCTCCGCATCCAGCACTGCCTGCAGGCTGAGGATGCCGACCGCGACCCAGCGGGTGAAACGGGTAAAGATCCGGCAGGCCGTTTCATCTCCGGCATGGACTCTGTCCAGGACCGGTTTGGCTTCATAGTAGGAGGAGGCGCCGAGACCGGCTGCTTCCGCATAGTCGCGTGCGAAGCTGAAGGCTGTCGCATGTCCGGACCAGTAGGGATTCTTCATGCCTTCTCCGAAACGGAAGGTCTCAAAGGCCAGATCGTAATCTGCCGGAATGATCGAGAATTCGCCGGCGCCGAAGTGAGCGCCCAGCCGGACCTTGTGATCCAGGACGACCCCTCCCCCGATCCCGGTGCCCAAGACGATGACCGCTCCGCTCTCTACGTCGCTGAGAGCGCCCTTCCAGGCTTCGGCATTGGCTGCACACTTGCCGTCATTGGCGATCGTGACGTCTTTGCCGAAGACTTCCTGCAGCCGGGCTGCCATCGGCATCTCCTTGATGAAACGGAAGGAACCGCCGGTATGGGCGATGCCCTGTACGGTATCGATCCGTCCGGGCATGGAGACAGCTACGCCGTGATAGTCCTGCTTAACGCTTTCCTTTACGTTCCGCAGTGCCGAAAACAGTGCGTCTTCTTCCGTGAAAGAAGAGATCTTCTCCTTTCCCTGGGAGAGGATCTGCGCTTCTTCGTTCATCAGCGCATATTTGACGGATGATCCGCCGATATCCAGTGTCAGATAAGTCATGGGATCCTCCTAGTGCTGTACGTCGTTGCTGGCAAAGAGCGAGAGATTCATTCGTTCGCTGACTTCATCGAGCAGGGCGATCAGCTTTTCGTCGCTCTTTGCGAGAAGACGCCATTCGTTGTCGATGATCATGGTCGGCACTTCCTGCGGTGATGCAGCCGGCCACTGCGGGAGCAGGGCATTGTTGGGATCGCCGTGACGGGCGAAAGAAGTGACAGCTGCGAAGACTTTCTCCTGCAGGGCATAAGCCTCCTCGTTCTGGCAGTAGTCGATGATCTCCGCATTGCCGAAGACGAGCGGGATGTCGCTGCAGTGCCAGGCCGGGATATGCTGCTGGTAGTCGTAGTTATGGGCGAAGAGATAGACATAGGCCTTCCCGCCGATCTTTGTCAGATTGCGGGCAGTGGTCAGGGTCGGGCAGCGGAAGACCCGGTCATAGTAGAGGACGTCGTAAACATCTTTTTCCGGGTAAAGCTTCCGGAACTCTTCCTTGATGGCCTCGCTGTTCTTTCCGCAGAGCTTCTGAAGTTCTTTTCCGAGATGTTCCCGGGAAAGGGGCTTTTCTCTGTCGATCGCTGCCGGCGTACCGAACTCTCCGAAGACCGTACCGATCAAGAGCGGGATATCCTTCACTTCCTTCCGGAAGCCTTTGGTGCTGGGCCAGCCCCGGTACCAGTCATTGGGATAGGGAGTACCGGCGAAGTATTCCTTCTCGTATTCCGGACGGACTTTGAGGTAAGAAGCGATCAGGGCTTTGGCCGGGACCGAGGTCAGTTCTCTGAGTTCTGTGCAGCCGAGATCTTTGGCCATGGCCCGGACCAGTTCGTCTCCGCCCCGGCCGGGCTGATTCTCTTTGATGATGGAAGAGATCCCTTCGTCGGCAACGCCGCTCATGGCGAAAGCCTTGGCGTAAAGACCGTCGGCAGCAGGGATGTTCATCAGGTCGGTGACCTTCATGCCTCCGCCGGACTGGCCGAAGATGGTGACGTTACGCGGATCACCGCCGAATTTTCTGATATTCTGCTGCACCCACCGCAGAGCTGCGACCAGATCGGCCGTACCGGCATTTCCTGAATTCTCATAGCCCTCACCGAGGACAGAGGCATCGAGATAGCCGAAGATATTCAGCCGGTGATTGATGCTGACGACGACCAGATCGCCGTTCTCGGCCAGCCGCAGACCGTCATAAGCCAATTGTTCGATGGAAGAGCCGGCCGCATAGCCGCCGCCGTGCAGCCAGACCATGACCGGTTTCCCGGCTCCTTCCGTCAGGGAGGGGGTCCAGATGTTCAGGTTGAGGCAGTTCTCGTCCTGCGGCCAGTACATGTGCGGACAGCGCAGTTCGCCGTGCGGTTCGCTCTCTTCCAGCAGGTGACAGACATAGCCGTAGGAGGCACACTGTCTTACCCCTTCCCAGTGTACGGGGACAGGCATCTGAAAACGTTCTGCCCGGGCATAGGGGATGCCTTTGAAGATGTGGATATCTCCCAGGGCATAGCCTTTGATGAGACCGGAAGAAGTCTCGATGACGGGTTCCCCGTCATAATGGAATGTACGCATATTCTCTCCTTTAGAGAAAGGCCTCGGTAACCGGGGCCTTTCGTTGTTAAGCGATCTTTTCGATGAATTCCTTTACGGAAGCATTCCAGACGGCCCATTCATGAACACCGGGCATCTCCATGTACTGGACATCGTAACCGCCGGCAACGGCCGCATCACGGAACTTCTTAGCCATCTCGTAGCAGATGACGTCTTCCGTACCGCAGGAGACATAGAGCTTCGGCAGTTCCTTCGTCTTTTCCTTGCAGGTCTCTAAGAGATGGAAGAGATCGTTATCGGAACCGGGGATCGTTTCCTTTCCGCCGAAGAGGTTGTCGTAGTTGATGAAGCCGGCATCGGCGCCGAAGGAAGTGACCGTACGGGTCAGATCATAGACATCGAGAGCGCCGGAGAAGGAACCGATCACGGAGTACATGTCCGGATTGGCCAGACCATGGCGCATCGCACCGTAGCCGCCCATGGAGAGGCCGGCAATGAAGCGGTTCTCTCTTCCTTCCAGGAGCGGGAAGTTCATTTCTGCCCACATCGGGAGTTCTTTATTGATGAAGTCGTAGTACTTCAGACCGTCCATATTGTTGACGTAGAAGCTGTTCTGTCCGGAAGGCATGACCAGAGCGATGCGGTGCTTTTCGGCCTGTTCCTCGACCATCGACCAGCGCAGCCAGCTGGAATGATCGTCCAGCATGCCGTGCAGCAGATAGAGGGTCTTGAACTTCTGATCCTTGCTGTAGATCATCTCGTAGGGCAGATTGCCCAGGGAGATGTCGCCGTTATGGTAAGAGGGGATATAAACGCTGACATCGATGTAGTTGTTCAGGGCTTTGCTGAAGAAGTTGCACTGTAAGACAGACATGGTTTTCTCCTTTACTTGTTTTCTTTCTCCTTTTCGGCAGCCAGAGCGGATTCTTCCATCTTGGCGATCTCTTCCTTCTTGACCTTCTGACGGCGGTTGAGCTGATAGACATCGAAGGCGATGGCGCCGATCATCAGGGCACCCTTGCAGATGGACTGCCAGTAGGTATCGATGCCGGCCAGCTGCATGCCGTTGGTCAGAACGCCGAGCAGGAGCACACCGGCGAGGACGCCGGACAGTTTTCCTTCACCGCCGCGGATACTGACGCCGCCTAAGAAGACAGCGGTGATGACAGTGAATTCGGTACCCGGACCGATACCGGACTGTGCGGTGCCCATCCGGCTCGTCAGCATCAGGGTGGAGAGACCTACGAAGAAACCGGCGATGATGGCGATCATATACTTCATCAGACGGACGTTGATGCCGGCCAGACGGGTCGCTTCTTCATTGCCGCCCAGGGCATAGATGTAACGTCCGAAATAGGTCTTGGAGAGGACGAAGTTCATGATGATGAAGCAGACGGCAGCGATGATGACGGCTAACGGGACGGCCTTGCCGATATAGGTCTGACCGATGTCCAGGTAACCCTGAGGGAAGCCGTTCATCGTCTTGGAACCGGAGAAGAGATAGGAGATGCCTAAGAAGATGTTCTGCGTAGCCAGGGAAACGATCAGCCAGGACAGTTTCAGTCTCTCTGCCAGCCAGCAGTTCAGAACAGCCATGGCGATACCGATCACGATGCCGATGATGCAGATCAGGAAGACCGGCAGAGCCGTCTTCAGCAGGAGGGTACCGACGATGACACCGATGATGGACATCTGGTAACCGATGGAGATATCGAGGTTGCCGGACATCTGGATCAGGACGATACCGCAGGCTGCGACGACCAGGTAGGCGTTCTGATCAAGGACGGTGGTCAGGTTGCGGATCGTCAGGAAGCGCGGGTTGAGGAAGGTGAAGATCAGGCTGATGAGGGCCAGGATCACCCAGGCGACGTTATTCTTCAGAAAATCGTTAAAGCTGAATCCTTTTTTCATTTCTTTTCTCCCTATAAGCCGGAGGCTAAGGACATGACGTTAGCCTGGCTGAAGTCTTTCTTTTCCAGTTCTCCGGCAACGGTGCCTTCGTGGAAGACCACGATGCGGTCGCTCATGCCGAGGACTTCTTCCATATCGGAAGAGATCATGATGATCGCGTTGCCTTCTTCGACCAGTTCGTTCATGAGCTGGTAGATCTCCTGCTTGGCGCCGACGTCGATCCCGCGGGTGGGTTCATCGAAGATGATGATCTTTGTTTCGGCAGCCAGGGTCTTGGCAACGACGACTTTCTGCTGGTTGCCGCCGGAGAGCGACTTGACCAGATTCTGGGTGGAAGGGGCCTTGATGCGCATGCGCTTGAAGTATTTCTCAACAGTCTCCTTCACGGCCTGCATATTGATGACCATGTGGTTGGAGAGCTTCTTGAGGATCATCAGCGAGATGTTCCAGTCGATGGGGTATTCCAGCAGGATTCCTTCGGTCTTGCGGTCTTCCGGGATCAGGCCGATGCCCAGTTCGATGGCCTGGCTTGGGGAATTGATCTCGACTTCCTTTCCTTCGACATAGATATGTCCGCCATCCTTGGGAACGGCGCCGTAGAGGACTTTGGCGAATTCACTGCGGCCGCTGCCGACCAGGCCGGCAATGCCCAGTACTTCGCCGTGATGGACGGCAAGGTCGATATTGTAGTCGCCGTTGCCCATCAGGTCTTTGACTTCCAGAGCGACATCGCCGATCTTCGCATTGCGGGGCGGGCAGGCGGAATCCAGCTGGCGGCCGACCATGGCATTGATCAGCTGCTGACGGGTGATGTCCTTGATGTCGGAAGTAGAGACATACTTGCCGTCACGCATGACCGTGACCCGGTCACAGATCTCAAAGATCTCGTCCAGACGGTGGGATACGTAGATGATGGTGACGCCCTGTTCCTTTAAGGTCCGCATGATCCCGAACATGGCCTGTACTTCCTGCATGGCCAGGGTCGCCGAAGGTTCATCCATGAAGAGGACCTTGGCGTTGCGGGAGACGGCCTTGGCGATCTCGACCAGCTGCTGCTGAGCGGTAGAGAGGGTATTGACCATCGCATGGGTATCGATCTTCGCGCCTAATTTCTCGAAGATCTCCTGCGCTTTCTGGTGCATCTGCGGGATGTCAGCGAGATATTTGGATCCTACCTGCTGTCCGATGAAGATGTTTTCCGCTACGTTCATGGACGGTACCAGACAGAATTCCTGGTAGATGACAGCGACCCCGGCATCCAGAGCCTGGTCCGGCGTCATCGAAGTGAATTCTTTTCCGTTGATGACGATAGAGCCTTCATCGAACTGAATAGCGCCGGAAACGGACTTGATCAGTGTGGACTTTCCGGCTCCGTTCTCTCCGATCAGCGCGTGGATCTCGCCTTCCCCGAAGGAACAGGAGACTTTGTCCAAGGCAATGACGCCGTGGTAGAACTTACTGAGCCCTTTCAGTTCCAGTATGGTTTTCATAACTGCTCCTTTCTTAAGAAGATCGGGATGGAAGCCCATCCCGATCTTGGATCTTATTTCCTGGGATCGATTACTTCAGGAACTGATCGACGTTGGAAGCATCAATGGCGAAGGGTTCAACGAAGTACTGCTTCTTTTCATTGAGCTGATCATCGAAGGCGCCCAGAGCAGCCTGGATCATCGTGACTTCGAAGTGTTCGCCGGAAGCGATGGTGGCGCGGATCGTAGACTGATCGGTCGCGGACAGCTTGATGCGTTCGCAGGTAGCGTCGGTCTGGTCGACTGCAACCGAGCAGATCTCGGCCGGGTTCATATCCGGGTTGGCCATCATGGCTTCATCGATAACGAGGTTGAAGGCATCGGAGTAGGTCAGGATGACCTTGACATCCGGATGAGTCTGCATCAGCAGGTCCGCATTCTCCTTGACCTTGACGAGGTAGTTGTCGACCGGGATATCGAAGTCTTCAACGATGGTGACTTTGGGGTTGTTGGCGATGGTGCGCAGACCGTCGCAGCGGTCGATGACGTTCTGGTTCAGAGACATCGTGAACAGAGCGACTTCGACGGAACCGGGTTCCGCATCCGGATAGTGTTCGTCGACCCAGGCAGAAGCGAATTCAGCAGCCTTGGTACCGACAGCAATCTGAGAAGCATCTACGGCGATATCGTAGCTGTCGAGGCTGCTCGGAGTGTTGGTAGCGGAGACGACGCGGATACCTTCGTTGCGGGCACGGGTCAGAACAGCTTCGTTGGCAGCGACATCCTGAGAGTAAACGATCAGGGTGGTGCAGCCCATGGTCATGAAGTTTTCGATCTGGGAGATCTGCTTCTGGGCATCGCCTTCAGCAGAAGCCATATCGTACTTGATATTGAACATATCGCAGTAAGAAGAAAGCTGATCGTGAACACGTTTGAAGTATTCCGAGCTCTGCTGCGGGAGAGACAGTCCGAAGTATTCCTGAGAAGGATCGCGCGGTGTTTCGCCTAAGAGGGCAGCAACTTCCGGATCCAGTTCTGTGGTCTCGGCAGTGGGTGCAGCTTCCGAAGAGGGAGTCTCGGACGAAGCCGGAGCAGCGCTGCTGCCGCCGTTGCCGCTTCCGCAGCCGGCCAGCAGGACGAGAGTGAGTGCCAGAAGCAGGAACTTCTTCAGCATTTTCATAACTTTTTCATTTCCTCCTGTTATGGGGCGGTCCGTAACCGCTTCCAAAGTTATGATACTTTCTGTGAATGAACGAAATAACTGAGGCTTTTTCGAATTGGTGTACTTTTTTACGATTGTATGGTACTTTGAGAAAAAGAGGTGTGCACATATGACCTACAGCTGTGTGATCGTGGACGATGAACCCAGGATCTGCGCGCTTATCCGCAAACTGGGGAACTGGGAAGAACATCATATCGAGATCAAGGCCGTCTGTTATGACGGCCAGAGCGCCGTGGAGGCGATCCTGAAGGAAAAGCCGGATATCGTTCTGACCGATATGCAGATACCGGTCTATACCGGGACGGAGATCATCGAGAAGGTACAGGCTGCCGGGGTATATCCTCATTTCGTGATCATCAGCGGCTATGCCGAGTTTGAATATGCCCAGAAAGCGATGCAGCTGGGAGCGGTCGATTATCTGGTCAAACCGATCAATAAAGAGAAACTGAATGCGGTATTGGCCAAATGCGTAATACGTTCCGGAGAAGAAAAGGCTCTGGATGAAGAAAAGGAAGATCTCCGGGAGAGCCGCAAGGATCTCTTCTGGCGGGATCTGTTCAAGGGGGAGATCGCTTTTGCGGAGGGCGGACTGGCACCGCGTTATCGGATCGATTGGAAAGACTGCGACCACGTGCTGTGGAAAGCGGCAGCGATCATAAATGAGGAACAGCGGAACAGCCTGGTGCGCGGCAAGGCGGCCGAACTGGCAGCGGAACTCTTTCCCGATGCCCTGATCGGACAGAAGGAAGATGACGACAGTCTCTGGCTGATCCGCGAGAAGGACGAACAGGAACAGGATGCCGCCCGCAGTCTCTTTGCCGCACTGAAGAACCTGCCGGGCCAGCAGGAAGGAACGCGTCTGCTGATCGCCCGCAGCCGGCCTTTCCGGGAAGCGGCTGCCCTGCCCGGGGCGCTGGAAGAAGCGGAGAAAGCCCTGGCCAGCCGTTACGGTCATGCCGGAGAAGCGATCCTCTCCTATCAGCCGGAAGAGGGGAAACCGCTGGGACAATACCTGGACCGCTCTTTCCTGAATGCGTTCCGCTATGAGCTTTCACAGCTGAATGAAGATGGCTGCGAAGGACTGCTGCAGTCTCTGCAGCAGGATTTCCTTGGTGCTGCACCGGTGAGCGAAGGACTCGAAGAGAGCGGAGAGAGGCTGATCGGACTGAGCGCTGAAGCGCTGGCTCTTCCGCAGGAAGAAAGACTGCAGCGCTACCGGCAGCACAGTCGTTCGACGATGGATTATCCGGCCTTCTTCCGGCTCCTGCAGGAAGAAGTGAAACGGCAGATCAAAGAGAAGCGGGACAGTGACTACCGCCGGCTGTCCGAACCGGTCTACCGGATCCGGGAGTATATCCAGGCACACTATCAGGAAGAGCTGTCACTGAGCGAACTGGCGGAGCTGGCCGATCTTTCGCCGGCTTATTTCTCAGCTGTCTTCAAGAAAGAGAACGGCAGCGGGATCGCGGAATATATCAATGAAGTGCGCTGTCATGAGGCGCAGCGTCTGCTGCTGGAGAGCCGGCTGACGACGGCCGCTATCGCCCAGGAAGTCGGATACAACGACGAGAAGTATTTCCTGCGGCAGTTCAAGAAGACCGTAGGGATCACCCCTTCGCAGTACCGTAAGGTAAACAACTATGAATAGCACGCTGTTCGCTGTGATCGTTTTTCTGCTGACGGCAGCCTGTATCGGACTGCTGTGGAAACAGCGGAAACTGAATGAAGAGAAGAAACAGCTGGAAGAAAAGCTGCAGGCTTTTGATCAGGCACAGAATGAGCTCTTCGTGCGGCAGATGGATCTGAAGATGCTGCAGAATCAGATCAATCCGCACTTTCTCTACAACACGCTGGAAGCGATCCGTTCCGAAGCGGAGATCAACGATCAGGAAGAGATCGCTGCTACTACTGAGACCCTGGCCAACTATTTCCGTTACTGTATCAACAGTCACGGGGAACCGGTCCATCTCTTTGAGGAACTGGAGAACGTCAAGAACTATTTCGCGATCATCCGCTTCCGTTTCTATGACCGTATGAAGCTCATCATCGATATCGATGATGAAGAGATCCTGCAGAGTTATCTGCCGCGGATGACCCTGCAGCCGCTGGTCGAGAATGCCGTCAATCACGGTTTCGAAAACAAGCTCTCCGATGCGGTCGTAACGATCTCGGCGCAGCGCAGCGAGGAGATCGTCTATCTGCGCATCTCCGACAACGGCTGCGGGATGAATGAAGAAGCACTGAGCAGACTGCAGGAACGTCTTTCCGCACCGCCGGAGAAGATCGCTTCCGGCAAGAGCCGTCACGGAGTGGCACTGCCCAATATCCATTACCGTCTGAAACTGATGTTCGGAGAAGGTTTCGGTCTGCATATCGAGAGCGTCGAGAACGAAGGCACGGACATGATCGTCGATTATCCTCTGCACTATCATCCGGAGGAAGAACGATGAAGGAACTGGTGAGACTGGTGGATGCCCGGGCTCAGTATGCCGCCAACAGCGGGATCGATCATCTGACCTATACCGTCTTTGATGATGGTGTGGAAATGCTGATCGGTCTGCACAATTCGGGAAAGACGACACTGATCAAAGTCCTGACCGGGGAATGTCCGCTGTCGGCAGGGCTCCTGTATATCAACGGTCAGAAAAGGACTTCCTACAGTAAAGAGGAGGCCTTCCGGGAAGGGGTCTTCAGTCTGGATGTAAGATCGGTCCGGATGATCCCCAACCTGAGCGTCAAGGAGAATCTGGAGCTGTATTATGCTCCGCAGCGGAAGCGTTCCTTTACGATCGATAACGAAGCGATCCGGGAGAGAGCGCTGGAACTGTTCCGGGAATATGATCTGCAGATCGATCCGGATCAGGCAGCAAGAGATCTGTCCTATATCGATACCGTGATCCTCAGCATCCTGCAGTTCGTCTATCTGAAAGCCCGGCTGATCCTCTTTGATTACACCGGCTTCAATCTGTCCTACAGCGAATACGAAAAACTGAATCAGGTCATCCGGAAAGTTCAGCAGCACGGTGTGACCTTTCTGGTCCTGACTGACTCTTATGATCAGAATGTGCCCTGGAAGGTACGCAGCTGCGTCATCCGCAAAGGAAAGATCATCCGGGAATTCGCTGCCGGAGAAGCAGACTACCGGGAGATCACCCGTCTGCTGGTAACGGCGGATGATCAGCATCATGGCGAGCCGGATCCCCGGCTGCGGGGCATCCTGGAACTGGAGAACTACGAGCAGGAGATCCGGGACTATATCGCTGCCCTGCCCTACCGGGATGAACTGCAGCTTTCGGAGAAAACACACTATCTGAGCCGGGAAGACCTGAAGACCTTCTGCGACAACCTCAGCATCGGCGACAATATCGCCCTGGTACGCTATCCGCGCATCAGCGAACATGGCTATATTGAAGAGAATATCCTGAATTATCTCGAGGAGCGTTTCGCAGACCTGCTGGAACGCTGCGGATCACGCAAAAAAGAACGGCTCAGCGAACTGAGCCATGCGGACCGCCGGATCCTGGGGATCGAACGCTGGGCGGCTGCCGGATACGAGAGCTTGGTCATACAGGATCCGGCTCTGGGTCTGGATGCGAACGGCCGGAGGATCCTGCAGCATTATCTGCTGGATCTGGCAGGCAGAGGCGTCCGCTGTCTGCTGGTGTTCTATTCCAGCGGGGAACTGTCACAGATCTGTTCCCGCCTCTATGTCTGCCGCAGGGGAACCCTGCTGACAAAGACAAGAGGAGAAGACGGACGTTCTTACTATCCGAAATAGAATGACCGGTCTTTCGACCGGTCATTTAATCCTCCCACTGATAGGTATAGAGTTTTTCGCTGATCTCCGGAACGACCTTCTTGGAGAGGTCTCTTCCCTGGGCTTCGGCCATGGCTTTGCAGAGATACATCATGCGGTGCACGGAAGCGAACTCGTTGATGACCTCATCGTCATATAAAGGAGAAAACTGCGTAACGTGTTCATAGAAGCCCGGCAGTTCGCTCTGTAAAAGACGGTCATAAGAACTGTCGGCAGGGAACCAGATCAGATCGTTATGGAAGCGGTCGTTGAGCTGGCAGCAGCCATGGGCATAGTTATAGGTCTCATGCAAGACCGGAGCGGCCAGAGCTCCTTCACAGAGCGTAGAATCCAGGAAGCGCATGGCTACGCTGTTTTCCGTTCCGCCCAGCACCTCCACGACATTCGTCTGCGGCAGGACCGGGAAGGTATATTCCGTATCCAGGATCTCCTTCAGCAGTTTCTGATCGTTGGCGGTGTAGTAAAGGAAAGCCAGCGCCATCGGGATCAGGGTCCCGGCAAAGGAAACGAAACTGAGCTCCTCGTCTCTGACCTTATACTGCAGCGGACGGGCTCCTTCGCGGGTATTGGCTGAGAAGAGATACTTCTGCAGGCCGTTATGGAAAGCGGCATCGACACCGGCGTTGGCGCCGGAGTAACTGCAGCTCACCACATTCTGCCAGTAGGAAAGGCTGCCGTACAGCAGATCACGCGGGTAACGGTGCTCTGCCAGGATGTGGTTCTTGGCAGACAATACCTTGGCAACATAGCAGCTGACGACAGAAGAACCGCCGACCCCGGTGACCAGCGTATTGCCCCGGATCGATAAAAGACCGGTAAAGAGGCTGTTCAGATCGGTATCCTCTACAGCTTCCAGAACTCTGTCCTTCAGCCGGCTGAAGCAGTATTCCATCGTTTCTCCCCAGATATCCATAAATGTGCTCCTTTTTTCTTCTATTATATCTTTGGCAGAAGAGGGACAGCAGTTTTTCAAAATATTCCACAAAAGGAATATAGATGTTTACTGTAGTGTTTTATCAGAACCAAGACGGATCAAAACCGGCATTGGAATCCATTCGCAGCATCCAGGATGTAAAACTGCGTGCGTAAGTATATCGCAGCCTAAAACTCCTGGAATCTTACGGAAACCGGCTTGGAGAACCGGATACAAAAGCTTTGGGAGACGGGATCTTCGAGCTTCGCACAAAGAGCGGTTCAAATATTGTCAGAACACTGTATTTCTATCAGGGTCACAAAGTCATCGTCGTCACAAACAGTTTTGTAAAGAAGACGCAGAAAACACCGGAGAACGAGATCGAAACAGCCAGAAAGAGGAAAGCGTACTATGAACAAAATCAGAAAGAACGAACTTGAAGAAGCGATCCAGTCAGAAATGAACGATCCTGCTTTTGCGCGCGCCTGGGCAGAAACAGAGTTGGAAGATCAGATCCGAAGGATGCTGATCGAAGCACGCATCGAGCAGAACCTGACGCAGGAAGAGCTGGCCGCACGCAGCGGGATCCGGCAGTCGAATATCAGCCGCATCGAAAACGGCAGCGTTATCCCGACGTTGCAGACGCTGAATGCGATCGCCGTAGGTATCGGCAAAAGACTGAAGATCACATTGCTTTGAAGCAGACCCAAAGGCAGCCGCATTACCGCGGCTGCCTTTGTCTGATCTTACTGGGCAAACCAGGTATCGCCCCGGCGGCGTTTCCTTTCCGGCTGTCCGCTCTGGCGGACATAACGGAAGAGCGCTTTTTGCAGATCGCCGAGCAGTGCGGGATGCAGGGAAGCCGTTTCCGGATCGAAATGCCAGCTGAAGTCGGAATGCCGGTAGAGGCAGGAACGGAAGGCTCTGCCTTCGCTCTGCCAGCAGAAGTCCTTCAGCTCTTTGTAATTCTCTTTTACGGTCATCTGCTTGCCCTCAATATCGATCTCAGTGATTCGGTAACGATTATTGGAAATATTCTCCAGCCAGTCCGAAGCGAAGTAGTTCAGATCTTCGCCCATCTCCTTGCTGTCGGCTGCGGTGACGTAGTAGGCAAGATTATCCTGCTGGAATGAATATGCCATCAGCATCCGGTTTTCGGTGTCTACGGTGAATTCCATATCCGGATCTGCCATCATGTCGCCATTTTGTTTGTAGTAGTGGGACATGGCAATGCGGTCATCAATGACCCGCTCGATATGCAGATCCATCATTCCCGGAGAGGAAAGCTTCATATAGTGAGCGTCTCCTGCAAGGATCGGCTTGGCAAAAGCCTCCAGCTTTTCATAATTGACTCTTTCTCTGGATCCTTCGATTGCTTCTCCGGAAGGAGGGAGATACTGATTGTCCTTGTTGGCTTCAAGAAGCTTTTCTTCATAGATCGGATCGATCTTTTCGATGATCTCGTGAGCGCTGGCATGGATGTCCAGAAGAATCTGCTTCAGTTCATCCGGATGTTCCGATGCATAGGCGGCAACATAGGTGAAGCTGTAATCGCTGGTGTCGATGCCGAAGTGATCGCAGATGACAAATGCCAGTGATTCAGCTTCGACTTCTCTTTGGAACTGCGGTTTATCCGTCTGCTTATGAAGGCGGCTATGGGCATATTCATGTGCCAGTGTTTTGACGATCTGCTTGTCATCGTCATTAGTTTTGGCTGTCCGACGAAAATCCGCTAATGATTCATCAAAGATGTCTTTTACTCCAAAGGCTTCAATATTTAGGAAAAGCTGTTTGGGTAAAATAAACTTGGTCTTTTTCTGGATCTATAAATAAGCTATTCGGAAAGCTGAAGAATTCTCCTTCATATCCGTGTTCCATTAAAAGCCCTGCAAATTTAAGCCATATTGAAGATGATACCGGATCACCATCTATGCTTGAAAGATTCCTTGAAATCATTCTTCCGATAGCATCTTCCTTTTCTCCTTCCTCCCTTTCTTCAGGATCAGCGAATACCCATTCATAAGGATCTGCACCTTGGTTAAGAAGATATTCCGTCATGTAGTAATCCATATTCATAACTGCCAGCAGTAGAGGTGTGTCATTGATCTCATGACAATCAGAATATCTATCGTTTAGGTTCAAACCTTTATCGACCATCCATTCGATTGCTTCCAGAAGGCCATCGTTCCTGTGATTCAGGGGAACACATAAGATATCCGGAGGGAAATTGTTGTATTCAAATGAGCCATTGGTTGTTGCGTACATATAGAGCCCTTCTTGTACATCATCTTCTTTTCTCCAGTAATATCCTTTCAACCAAAGCGCGACAACACTATCGTGATAATAATCATCGTGCGAATTGATATCCGCGCCTTCATCAATGGCTCTTTTCAAGCCATTGAGATCATTGTTGATGGCTGCAACGAAGAGTTCTCCATGTAGGCGTTCGCCGTAGTTTTTATCGCTCGGGTCTTTTTCGTCGTTTTCAATAAATCCTGGTATCTGTTTCCTTTGAGGATCCGGATTCTCTTCTAACAGGATTTCTTTATACTTGTTCTCCTTTTTTGAATAAACGACTCTGACCTTATGTCCACTAAAAGTTTCTTTAACCAGCTCAACCGTGTCTTCTGTTTCCTTCTTTTCAGGCAGACAGTTTTTCCTCAGAAGATCCTGTCTTTTGGTTTTGTCGTAACCCGCCAGATTCTCGAGAAAGAAATCGTCTAACACAGGAAAATACATGCCATTTTCATTTGCTTTTTCTATCAGCTCAAGGATATATATCGAATACATGCTGTATTCTAAGTCAAAAGAAGGATAATGAAGTGTGCTAGGTTCGACGAAAACGGGCTTGCCAAATACCGTCTCATCAAGCTCATTCAGAATCAGTAATGTAAAATCCGGAAGCGACTCAAGATACTCCAGTGTTTTGCTGATCATCATATCTTTGACTTCGATCTGTTCATCGATTCTGTATGTTTTTACAGAACTAAGAATTATTTCGGGATGCTCTTCTGGGATGAATTCCTCTTTTTCATTCTCTCCATAACCTGTAATCATCATAAAGTGATTACTGTCCTTCTCTTTCAAAACATATTTATGATCTCCGAGGCAGTAAACATCCTCTTCAAACTGCGCTTCTGGAAAAGTACGTGGTATAATCCATTCCAATTTTGAAAACTCTGGCATAAATCCCTCCTGCTTACAATACGATTATATAATTCACAATTGTTCGAAAAACATGCCAAAGGCTGTTGAATCTTAATTACTATCTTTAGCTCGTCTTTCTCCAAAGCCCGATTTCGTACTATAGAAGCGTAGATAATAGATGATTATCTGCGCTTGTTTCATAATAAGGGATACAGATGGCCTGACGAAATTCCGGTAGGGATATCAGAAGATACTCCCGACGACAAACAGTCAGCCACCCCCTTATTATTAAATTCGATTAAGCAGGTTGATACTGCTATTATGGCAGCTGTCGTGTCACCAACGAAAATGAGTTTAATAAGTGCGGATGGTCGCTATCTGTTAGA
>JAFRLD010000016.1 GCA_017431395.1 Bacillota bacterium
ACCCGAAAGACGGTAACGATATGGACTGGAAAAAAACAACCATAATCATAGTGATCACGGTGCTTGTCCTGACGGCAGGTATCTTCAGCATGTACAAATACTACTATATGAAGATGGACCACATGCGGACCTTCAGCATACAGGAGTTGGAGAATTATGTGGACATGTCGGAGTACGGCAAGAAGGAGCAGGAGAAGATCAATGCGATCCTCGAAGAGAGCGAGGAGCAGATCATGGCCAGCAACAAGCAGTATGAGATCAATCAGATCAAGGCGGACGCAGAGGGTGATATCAATGAGATCCATACCATCAAGCAAAACCGCAAAGCGGGCCGTGCCAAGATCAACAAGCTGGTGGACATGAAGAAATACCGGCCGGAGCAGCGGCAGAAGATCCGGGATATCCAGAAGAAGTATAAGAAAAAGATCAACAAGCAGACGGAGAACAAGAAGATCAAGAAGCTGGTGAAGAAGGCCCGCAAGGAAGTCAGCAAGATCAAGACCGACGCCCAGCTGACCGCGGAGGAAGAGGCGGCCAGAGAGGCCGAACTGGAACGGTTGCGGCAGCAGGCCATCGAAGCGGAGAAGGCCAAGCAGGAAGCCGAGAAAAAAGCCAAAGAGCAGGCAAGAAAGCAAAAAGAACAGCAAAAAAAGCAACAGGAACAGGAAAAGGAAAAGAACAAAAAAGATAAGGATAAATAAGCAGGGGGCGGAAACAATATGACACTCAATAATCAAATCGATCAATTCGTATGGATCCGGATCCTGGCCAGCTTTTGCGTCATCGTACTGAACGAACTGTACGTCAGCTTTTTCTATTTCGGCGACACCATGCTCCCCGGCGAGGTGATCTGGTCCAGACTCATGGTGAATGAGCTGACGTGGGCCATGCCCTGTTTCCTGATGATCACCGGCGTGCTTCTGCTGGATCAGGAACGGGAGCTGCCCCTGCGCAAGCTTTTCGGCAAATACCTGCGGCGGATCCTGCTGGCGCTGGTCTGCTTCACATTAATCCTCCGAATCGTGGAATACGAGATCGAGGGCAGGGGAGACATCGCGGTCGGATGGCTGCATGACCTGGTGACGGGGCAGAGCTGGTCCTACCTCTGGTATCTCTATCTGATGGTGGGCATTTATCTGATGATGCCCTTCTACCGGATGATCGTGGCGAAAGCGGATGACCGGATGCTGGATTTCCTGCTGCTGATCCTCATCGTGTTCACGTCGATCTTCCCGATCTTCGGCGTCTTCGGTCTGCCCATCGGATTCTATCTGCCCACGGCCATCGTTTACCCGGCCTACGTGTTCCTGGGATACCGGCTGTACCACCGGCCGCTGCACACGGGAGCCGCGGCGGCGCTGCTGATCGGCTGTACGCTGGCGATCCTGGCCCTGACCTGGGCGCGTTACGGGACCGATCTGTTCGCGGCCATGGCGGAGGATCCGGACAACCAGCTGGACGATCTCTTCGGATATTCCTCCATCCTCGTCATGGGCCAGACGGCGGGACTGTTCATGCTGATGAACAGGATCAAGAGCCCGGCGGGGCTCATCGCCAGGAGCATCGACCGGTGCACCCTGGGCATCTATCTGATGCATATGATCGGCGTGCGCGTCATCATGGAGTGGCTGGAGTTCAACCCATACTGGTACGGCCCCTTCACCTTCGTACTGATGGCGGCGGTACTGTTCCTCCTGACCTTCGGCGTCACCTGGGTCATCCGAAAGATCCCCAGGCTGAATCTGCTTTGATCCCCGGGCTGAATCTCCTGTGATCGCCGGGGCGCAAAGGCTGGCGGGGCCTTCCATGGGGCATCCACAGAAACCATCGTGAAGTTTCTGTGAAAAACATACAAAAAACGATCGAATCATTGAAAAGGCTATGGGTTCATGGTAGAATATCATAGCCTTTTTGTATTATCGCACAAAGGCTGATAAGAACACAGGAGGAAACAGAGTTTGAATAAACGAGGCAGAAATATAACCGTATGGCTTGTCATATTTGTACTGGTGATCGGCTTCATATGGTTTTTCAATCTGGATACCGAGCCGCAGATGAAGGAAGTCAAGGAATCCACCATGATCGGCTACCTGAAAAACAATGAGGTAGAGAGCCTCCGGGTGGAGGATACCCAGCTGACGGCGGAGCTGAAGGATGGAACGAAGGTGTTCGCCTTCGTGAACAGTGCGGTGGACATGAGCTTCATCTATGAGGATTACATCATGCCCCAGGTGAAGGACGGCAATCTGAAGCTGTCCAGCCCGGCGCCGAAGAAGGAATCCATCTGGATCAGCCTGCTGCCGACCCTGATTATGGTAGGCCTGATGGTCTTCCTGTTCTGGTTCATCATGCAGCAGAGCGGCGGCGGCGGCAAGGCCATGTCCTTTGGCAAGAGCAGGGCCAAGCTGCAGAAGGGAGATCAGAAGCAGATCACCTTCGAGGATGTAGCCGGCCTGAAGGAGGAAAAAGAAGAACTGGAAGAGATCGTCGATTTCCTCAAACATCCGGCGAAGTATAACAGTCTGGGTGCCAGGATCCCGAAGGGCATCCTGCTGGTGGGCCCGCCGGGAACCGGTAAGACATACATTTCGAAGGCGACGGCCGGTGAAGCGGGCGTGCCCTTCTTCACCATCAGCGGCTCCGACTTCGTGGAGATGTTCGTCGGTGTCGGTGCGTCCCGTGTCCGGGACCTGTTTGAACAGGCCAAGAAGAACGCACCCTGTATCGTCTTCATCGATGAAATCGACGCGGTGGGACGTAAGCGTGGCGCAGGCCTGGGCGGCGGACACGATGAACGTGAACAGACGCTGAACCAGCTTTTGGTCGAGATGGACGGATTCGCGGAGAATACCGGGATCATCATCCTGGCGGCCACCAACCGTCCGGACGTACTGGATCCGGCTCTGCTGCGGCCGGGCAGATTCGACCGACAGATCGTCATCGGCCGGCCGGATATCGTGGGAAGAGAAGAGATTTTCAAAGTTCATTCGAAGAACAAGCCGCTGGATCCCAGCGTGGACCTGAAGGTGCTGGCCAGAAGAACCCCTGGCTTCACCCCGGCGGATATCGAGAATATGCTCAATGAGGCGGCACTGCTGGCGGCCCGGAGAAACGGCATCCAGATCCGCATGGACGAGATCGAGGAGGCCATCACCAAGGTCATCGCGGGCCCGGAGAAGAGAAGCCGCGTCATCAACGAGGAAGAGCGCAGGCTGACGGCGTTCCATGAAGCGGGTCACGCGGTGGTGTCCCATGCCCTGCCGAAGACGGATCCGGTGCATCAGATCACCATCATCCCGAGAGGCATGGCCGGTGGATTCACCATGACCCTGCCGGAGGAGGACAAGAGCTACGGCACCAGAGAAGAGATGCGGGAGATGATCATCCACCTGCTGGGCGGCCGGGTCGCCGAGCAGCTGACCCTGGACGATATCAGCACCGGCGCCAGCAACGATATCCAGCGGGCCACCGAAGTGTCCAGAGAAATGGTCACCAAGTACGGCTTCAGCGAGAAGCTGGGCCCGGTGAACTACAGCTCGTCGGATGAAGTCTTCCTGGGCAAGGATTTCTCCACACGCCAGAACTATTCCGAGGAGACGGCCTCCGAGATCGACGAAGAGATCAAGGCTATCATCGAGGAAGCCTA
>JAFRLD010000156.1 GCA_017431395.1 Bacillota bacterium
GCGTCCGGACGTGCTCCATCTTGTCACAGAGACGAGCTGGTCCTTCCCGAGCGGCCATTCGATCTCGAGCCTGTTCTTTTATGGGATGGCCCTCTGGCTGGTCTGGCACAATGTGCAAAGGCTGGACAGCCCCGCCCCTGCGCGGATAGGTGCTGCCCATCTGCCTGCGTATGAAAAAAGAACCGCGTGGATCCTCACGGTCCTTCTCCTCATTCCTATGGTCACGGTCGGCCTGACCCGGATCTACCTGGGCGTTCATTTCCCGACCGATGTGCTTGCTGCCTGGTGTCTTGCCGGATGCGCGATCTTCGTTGAAGCCGAGATCATCCTGGCGCTGGAGCGTCGCGATCAGAACAGCACGGCCCCCGGATCACGGTCGAAGTAGATACTCTTCGATGTGACCGAGATCGGGATCCCGTAGCTGACCCTTACCGATGGATCGAAGAATCCCATCCGGAGCGCTGACTGCCCTGCGCTGAACATGACCCGGTTGTCCATCCTGTGGTCCGCCGCTATGCTCACTGCCGAGCCGACGGCGATCCCCAGGTCTGTGATCGTCAGCGCGCAGTTCGCGCCGGCCTTTGTCATCTCCGCGCAATTCCTGAACCCGCAGTAGCCGCAGTGGTCCAGTCCGAACGGCACGTTTCTCACGCCGATAAGGACGACCGCCTCGCTCCGGTCCACGTTGCCCGCGTCCCGTGCGAAGAACTCTGCTCCCGTTTCCTCCGCGATGTCTCTCATGTGCTGTGCCAGCTGATCCTTCTCTTCTCCGGTCAGCACGAACGACTGGACCGTATCATTACCGGAAGCCTTCGGCGCTGAGATCGCCGCGGCTGCCATCAGCCGCGCGGTCTGGACCGCCGCCTCTGTAATCGCTTTTTCTCTTGGTTCGATCATCTTGATATCTCCTTATCTGTTTTCCCTCACCTGCTGGAACAGCTCCTGCTGCCGGGCATGATGTTCCTCGAATTTCTGCTTTTTCTCATCCTCCGTGCCGAACTTCATGAAGGCATGGTAGGTCGCCCCGTCCTGCCGGGCATTTTCCCACAGTTCCTCTACCTCCATATCTTCCCCTGCGATGATCAGTTCATGCTGCAGGATCTTCTCCCTGGAATCATCATCATAGAGGACCCCGTCACCGCAGGCGACGACAAGTCCGGGCTCCCGGCCTGCTTCCGCTGCGCAGATCTCTTCGATCGCTTCAAACTCCGCGTTCCTGTATGCGTGCTCCCCGCTCATCATGCAAAGCCTGGCAATGCTTCTGCCGTCCTTTTCTTCGATCCTGCGGTCCAGGTCCAGGACGGACCAGCCTTTGCATGAGGCGATACGCTGCGCCTCCTCTAAGACCTTCGCGCCGAAATATCCCGTAACAAATATCAATCTGTCATCGTTCATTCTACTTCCTCCTGCGATTTATGGTATACTAGCTGTGAAAGAAGTGAGGGAACTAATATGAAGATCTTATCCAATCTTCCGGCTTTCGCGAAGCTGGTATACTGTCTGAAGTATTTCAATCCATATAAGAAAAAAATCGAGGCCGCTAAGGCCGCGGGCGACTATGAAGAGGAACGAAAGAATATTCTCGCCGCCACCTCTTCCTGGGGACCGATGATCATGGACATGTTTGGCTGTGATCTGGTGGTCGAAGGTCTGGAGAACCTTCCGGAAGAAGGGCCCGTCGTCATCGTTGGCAACCATCAGGGGTATGCGGACATCGCCGCCTATTTCGCCGCGTTCCGCAAGTTCCAGTTCGCCTTCGTGGCGAAAAAGGAGCTGGCGAAGATCCCGCTGTACGGGAAATGGATGCCCCGGATCCGCAGCGTCTTCATCGAGAGGGATGACCCGCGGGCCAGCCTTGAGGCGATCAAAGCCGGCATCGACCTGATCGAGAAGGGTTTCTCCCTGGTCATCTATCCGGAAGGGACCCGGTCGAAGGGACCGGTCCCGGGACCTTTCATGAAAGGATCCCTGAAACTGGCGACCAAACCGGGCGTGCCGATCGTCCCCGTATCCATGCACGGTACTTATAAAATGTATGAGCAGACCGGTGTCATCCGGCCTGCGACCATCCGGATCATCGTCCATGAACCGATCGAGACGAAGGGTCTTTCCCGTCAGGAAGAACGCGAACTGAACGATCGCGTTGAAAAGATCGTTAAGGACGGCATCCGCGAGCTCGCGATCCAGGAGGGGGACATAACCGAATAACCGGTGTTCGATGTCCCCATCTTATGTTTTTTAGAATCCCAGTCCGAACTTATCTCTTATCCGCTTCATCGTCTTCTCGGCGATGGCATTAGCGCGCTCTGCGCCATCCCGCAGGGCATTCAGCAGTTCCTCAGATTCGCGGATCTCATTGTAGTTTTCTTTGATCGGGCGCAGGGCATCCTGCGTGACCGCCACCAGCTCTTTTTTCAGGTCTCCGTAGCCTCTCCAGTTCTGGTCTGCCAGGATCTCTTCCACGGACCTGCCGCTGAAGGCACTGTAGATGTTCAGCAGGTTGCTGACGCCCGGCTTGTTCTCCGGATCGAAACGGATCTCACCATCGGAATCAGTGGTGGCCCGCATGATGGACTTTTTGATCTTGCTGTCTTCATCCAGCAGAGAGATCCGGCTGTGTACGTTGATGGCGCTCTTGCTCATCTTATCCGTCGGATCATCCAGCGCCATGATCCTTGCCCCGGCCTTCATGAATCTGCCATCCGGAATGACGAAGGTATCATCACCGTATTTATGGTTGACACGGATCGCGATATCCCGGCAGAGCTCAATGTGCTGCTTCTGATCATTTCCGACCGGCACGATATCCGTATCGTAGAGCAGGATGTCCGCTGCCATCAGGACCGGATAGGTCAGGAGACCGGTGCCGACCGATTCCTGCCCGCCGCTCTTCGCCTTGAACTGCGTCATTCTGGAAAGCTCCCCAGTGTAGCAGTTACAGCAGAGGACCCAGCCGAGTTCCGCGTGTCCACTGACCTGGGACTGTACGAAGATGATGGATTTTTTCGGATCAATGCCGATGGCCATGTACAGGGCTGCCACATCGAGGATGTGCTGCCTCAATTCCTTCGGATCCTGCGGGACCGTGATCGCGTGTTCATCGACGATGCAATAGATGCATTCGTGGTCCTCCTGCAGTTCGACGAACTGCTTCAGCGCGCCGAGATAGTTTCCGATATGAATGTTTCCTGTCGGCTGAACGCCGGAAAATACACGTTTCATTTATTCTTGCTCCTGATATATCGCTTATTAACAATAGCTTATTCGTCTGCATCCGGATCGTACAGAGTGATCGTCATCCTCGTCTGTTCCGTTCCGTCGTCTTTCGCTGCTTCCGCTTCCGCGGCTTCTTTAGCAGCGGCTTCTGCGGCTTCCGCTTTTTTTCTGGCCTTTTTCTTTTTCTGGGCAAGCTCCGCATCTCTGGCGTGTTCTTCTTCGTTGATGACCTTCGCCATGGAGATGATCTCCACATCCTCTCCGGCCTTCATGATCTTCACGCCCTGGGTCGCCCGGCCGAGTTGAGAAACGTCTCCGGCCTTGATCCGGATGACCGTTCCCTGGGAGTTGATCAGAATGACTTCATCCTCATCATCCACGACTTCGGCGCCGATCAGCTTGCCGGTCTTCTTGAACTTGCTCTTGTCATAGGTCAAAAGGCCCTTGCCGCCGCGTGCCTGGATCTTGTATTCATCCACGGATGTCCGCTTGCCGTAACCCTTGCCGGTGACGACCATGAGCTGCTCACCAGGGTGGACCAGCTGCATGGAGACGACCTCATCGTCATCCTCAAGACTGATGGCCCGCACGCCGCCTGCGATCCGGCCCATCGGACGTACATCCTCTTCGGAGAAGCAGATGCACTTGCCGTTCTTCGTAATGATGATGACATTATCATCTCCTGTGGTCTGTTTGATTCCGACGAGCTCATCCCCATCCTTCAGCGTGATCGCGATCAGGCCGGTCTTGCGGTTGGTATCAAATTGCGAGATCGCCGTCTTCTTGATCGTTCCCTTCTTCGTCACCGCGATCAGATACTTGTCGTCTCTGAAATCACGGAAAGGAATGATCGTGGTGATCCGCTCTCTCTGCATCAGGTTCAGGAAGTTGACGGCCGGGGTTCCCTTCGCGGTCCTGGTCGCCTCCGGGATCTCATAAGCCCGGATCTTGTGGACCTTACCCGTGTTGGTAAAGAACATCAGCTCGTCGTGGGTCGAGCACATGATCAGGTCCTTCACGAAATCATTCTCTCTCGTGGTCAGACCGGTGATCCCCTTGCCGCCCCTTCTCTGTGTCTTATAGGTGTCCGCGGCGATCCTCTTAAGGTATCCGAGATGCGTCTGAGTGATGGCGACCTGTTTCTCCTCGATCAGATCTTCGATGTCCATTTCTCCATCGTCTGCCGTGATCTTCGTGCGGCGCTTATCTCCCCACTTCTTCTTGATCTCAAGAAGCTCTTCTTTCACGACGCCCATCAGCTTCTTCTCATCCGCCAGCAGCTCTTTGTAGTAAGCGATCCTCTCGCACAGTTCCTTATACTCTGCCTCGATCTTCTCGCGTTCCAGTCCCTGCAGTCTGGCCAGCCGCATATCCAGGATCGCCTGCGCCTGTACATCCGAGAGACCGAACTTCTTCATCAGTTTCTCTTTCGCGTCATCGTAACTGCTTCGAATGGTCGCGATGATCTCATCGATATTGTCCAGCGCGATCCGCAGACCTTCCAGAATGTGTGCCCGGTCTTCGGCCTTCTTCAGGTCGAACTGCGTTCTGCGGGTGACGACTTCCTTCTGATGCTTGAGGTACTCATCCAGTATCTCGTACAGGTTCAGGATCTTAGGCTGTCCGCCGACCAGCGCCAGCATGATCATACTGAAGTTTTCCTGCAGCTGGGACTGTTTATAGAGTTTGTTCAGTGTGACCCTCGGATTCGCATCCCGCTTCAGCTCGATGACTACCCTGAGGCCTTTTCTATTAGACTCATCGCGTATTGCCGATATACCATCTATCTTCTTATCGCGGACAAGTTCTCCGATCCTTTCCAGCATCCTGGCCTTGTTGACCTGATACGGGATCTCCGTCACGATGATCTGCGACTTGCCCCGGGCAGTCTCCTCGATCTCGGCGACCGCGCGTACCTGGACCTTACCCTGTCCGGTCCGATAGGCTTCCTCGATCCCCTTTCGTCCCAGGATCTGTGCTCCGGTCGGGAAATCCGGTCCTTTGACGATCTTGATCAGATCCTCGACCGTGCAGTCCTCATCATCGATCATTTTCACCGCCGCGTCGATGGTCTCTCCCAGATTATGCGGAGGAATGGAGGTTGCCATACCGACCGCGATA
>JAFRLD010000157.1 GCA_017431395.1 Bacillota bacterium
ATGCAGGAGGCCGGTGTCGAAGCTTCGGTCATCGGAGTGATCCGGCCGGAAGAAGACGGGATCCGGATGATCCGGAGGGTGAAGACTTGCGGCGCCGAAGGCGAAGGACGTATCAGTGTGGCCGTGGATCCGCCTTATGCGGATGAGATCTATAAGGTAGTCGGCCGCGAGAAGGAGTAGAGGAGGTTTATCATGAGCGGCAATGGACTTGCTATGCTGGCGATACTGCCGGGCATTATCATCATCATATATATCTACAAAAAGGACAAGGTCGAGAAAGAACCGTGGCGGCTGATCCTGAAGCTGATGTTCTTCGGAGCTCTCTCCTGCATCCCGGCATCGTTCATGGAAAGCGTGATCGATGGGGCGATGCCGAATTACCCCGAAGGATCTCTGGCTTATGCCTTGTCCATGGCGTTCGTTTCGGCAGCATTCTGCGAGGAGCTTTGCAAATACGCGTTCCTGCGGTTTGGCGCCTGGAGGAATCCTGAATTCGGATACCGGTTTGACGGGATCGTTTATGGCGTTGCGGTCGCGGTCGGATTCGCGATCCTGGAGAATGTCCTGTACGTTACGCAGTACGGTTTTTATACCGGACTGGTCCGGGCGGTCATGGCCGTTCCGCTGCATGCGTTCTGCGGCGTGTTCATGGGGATCTTCTTCGGCGCAGCCAAACAGGCTCAGGTCAAGGGCAAGGGAACGCTGAAGTTCACCCTGCTCGCCCTGATCGTTCCGATGGTGATCCATGGCATCTATGACACGCTGGCCTTCCTGGGGAATTCCACAGCATCGATCGTGCTGCTCGCCTTCGTCGTGCTCATGTATATCGTTTCTGTGCACTTCATCCGGAAGTTCTCCCGGGATGACTGGAAGTCTGGGTTCTATCCGGAGACGCAGCCGCTTTCGGGCGCCGGCGGGGCCGGCCAGGAAGGACCTCAGGGGGCAGGCTTTGGCGGTCCGCAGGGATTCCAGGGCGCAGGTTTCGGCAGTTCGCAGAGCAGCCGGCCAAGAGGCGGCTCCCGGCAGGCAGGAGCCGGATTCCGGGCGTATCCCGGACAGATCCAGGATGGCAAGATCATTTTGCTTTGTCCTCAGTGTCACGGAGGCCTTCGCGTGCCGGTCGGCATGGGAAGGGTCAGAGTCCGCTGTCCGCATTGCGGCCGGGAATTCACGGAGCTGACATAAAGCGCGTCAGGGATTGACCTTGACGATAGAAGGGAAAAATACTATAATAGACGAGCGTTGAATTGCCCTTTGATGGTTCCGCGAGGCTGGGTCTGGGTCCTGCGCAATAGGACACCGTGAACCTTGTCAGGTCCGGAAGGAAGCAGCAATAAGCGGAAGCTCTTATGTGCCGCAGATAAGCCTTCTCCTAGTCCTGCGGAGCTTTCAAAGGGCAATTTCGATTTTCAGGGCAGGAGGATCCTGCTTTTCGGGGCAGGGTGACCTGCCTTTGTGATAGAGGGACGAAGATCATGTATACGGCATTGTACCGGGCATACCGGCCGGAAGTGTTCGAAGAACTGCTCGGCCAGGAACACATCACGAAGATCCTTAGAAACCAGATCGCCTCCGGCACCACCAGCCATGCGTATCTGTTCTGTGGTACGCGCGGAACGGGCAAGACGACGACGGCAAGACTGCTGGCGAAGGGACTCAACTGCCTTCATGAGGGGGAACGTCCCTGCGGTAAATGTGCTTCCTGCCAGGCGATAAAAGACGGCAGCTTCCTGGATGTCGTTGAGATAGATGCGGCCTCCAACCGGGGCATCGATGATATCCGGCAGCTCAGGGACAGTGTGAACTATCCGCCTGTGATCGGAAGAAACAAAGTGTATATCATCGACGAAGTCCACATGCTGTCGACCGAGGCTTTTAACGCGCTGCTAAAGACGCTGGAGGAGCCACCCGAGTATGTGACATTCATTCTGGCGACGACCGAGCCGAGAAAGCTCCCGGCGACGATCCTATCCAGATGTCTGCGCCTGGATTTCAAACGGATCCCTGAAACCGTGCTGATCGAGGGCATGAAACGGATCTGCGGCGAGATCGGCATCGAGGTCACAGAGCCGGCGCTCCGGATCATTGCCGCGAATGCGGATGGTTCCGTTCGGGACGGGCTGAGCATTCTGGACCAGTGCATCTCCGGAGGAGATCGGACGGTCGATGCGGAGCAGGTACTCGACTTTCTCGGTGCGTCCGGAGAGGCGGTATTCGTGGAGCTGACCGACCTGGTCAGAAAACGCAGGACGGCGGAAGCGATCGAGTATCTGGCACAGGTGCTGGCGGACGGTAAGGATGTGCGGCAGCTGATCCGGGACTGGATCAGTCACTACCGGAACCTGATGATGACGAAGTTCCTTCGGGATCCGCAGGCTGTGATCAACCTGTCGGTCGAGAATATCGACCGGATCCGGGAGCAGAGCTCCGTGATGGAGTTGGAGGATATCAACCGGGGGATCCTGGAGCTTTCGAAGACTTCGGATGCGGCCAGATGGTCGAGCCAGCCGAGGATCCTGCTGGAGGTCTGCATCGTGAATCTGTGCCAGGGGGCAGGGATGCTCCCGCAGGGAGTACCGGCCCGCAGGCCGGAGCCCGCAGTCCCCGCGAAAACGAAAAAACCTTCCGAGGCGAAGAAGCCTCCGAAGAGGGAGAGAGCTCCGCAGGAGGAGAGGCTGCCTGAGACGGAGGAACTTCCGGAGGCGGAAGATGCCAGAGAAGCGGAGGACACCCTCAGATCACTGGATGCTTTGATCGCTGCGGCAGAAGGAAAGAAGGAAAGTATGCCGGAGGAAGCCCCGCCGGAGTATTATGAGGATCTGGCGGAATCCGGACCGGCTGCCGGGCAGGCGGGACCTGAAGGTGCGGATCCGCTGGATGGAGCTGGTTCGCTGGATGGGCCGGGTCAGAAGGAAGGCCCGGGACAGGCGGAGAGCTTCGCAGGTACGGACCAGACGGAGAACTTAACAGGTGCGGACCAACAGGAAAGCGCTGGAGACCTGCTCGCTTTGTGGGACAAGGTCTTCGCAGATGGGGAGCACGAGAAAGGGAGCATCTATCTGATCCGCAAAGGCGGCATGCTGACGGATATGGACGAGTATTCCTTCACGGTCACCGTCCGAAACGATATGACGCGGCGCCAAACCGAACGCAGCCGGGCGCTGCTGGAGGAACTGATGGAGTTTCATACCGGGAAACGACGGACGATGAGAGTCGTGATCAACGAGTCCCCCGGCAAGGAGATCTCCGTAGAGGAGGCGGCGGCGAGAGCATCAGACGTGTTGGGCGTGAAAGTAGGGATCGAATAAAGGCCGAGGGAACATCGGCCGGATGAATATAGACAGGAGGAAACTATGGGAAAAGGAATGAGAGCCGGCAAGAAGCCGAAGAAGCAGGGAGCCGGCGGCGGCAATATGCAGCAGCAGATGGCTCAGATGCAGGCGATGCAGAGAGAGATGGACAAAGTCCAGGCAGAGATCGATGAGATGGAAGCGTCGGCTACCGCAGGAGGCGGTGCCGTCACCGTGACCGTCAGCGGCAAGAAAGAGATCAAAGACCTGCAGATCAAGCCGGAAGTCTGTGATCCGGACGATGTGGAAATGCTCCAGGATCTCGTGATCGCTGCAGTGAATGAAGCGCTGCGCCAGATGGAGGAGATCTCCCAGGCGGAGATGAGCAAGTTCACGTCCGGCCTTGGTATCCCGGGACTCTAAAATAAGGCGGGATAGACGGTGAGTACGAAATACTACGCGAAGCCGCTGAACCGGCTGATCGGGGAGCTCTCCCGGCTTCCCGGCATCGGCGGTAAGACCGCGCAGCGCCTGGCTTTTCACATCCTCTCCATGGAGGACAGGGAGGCGTTCGGCCTGGCGGATGCCATCCGGGACGCGAAGCAGTCTATGAAATACTGCAGTATCTGCGGTAATCTGACGGATGAGGACCCGTGCAGCATTTGCAGGGACGAGAGCAGAGACCGCAGCATCATTTGCGTGGTCGAAAGTCCGAAGGATGTGATCGCCATGGAGAAGATCCGGGAGTTCCGGGGGCAGTACCACGTCCTTCATGGGGCGATTTCCCCGATGGACGGCATCGGGCCGGAGGATATCAATCTAAAAAGCCTGATCACCAGGCTGCAGGATGAAACGGTGCAGGAGCTGATCATTGCCACGAATCCGACCATCGAAGGAGAGGCCACGGCAATGTACATCGCCCGGCTCATCAAACCCAGCGGGATCAAGGTGACCAGGATCGCCCACGGGATCCCGGTCGGCGGAGATCTGGAATACGCCGATGAGGTGACCCTGCTCAAGGCCATGGAAGGCCGTCGTGAGCTGTAGGACAGCGGCATGTTTTTTGCCTGCATGGATATAAATGCAGGAGTATGTATCTATCTATGAGCAGATGATTCTATCGAGGAGGAAGACAAGTGTCAGAGTTCATGCGAACCCTTGAAGCGATCGGCAGTGATCCTACGGTGATGAAATGGTCCGGGGCGGTCGTCCTGGCGTTTCTTGGATTCGGGTTCATGCGAGTGCGCAGGCACTCGGTAAAGAGCAGTATTGCCTTCGGCGGCGGGATCCTAGGAACGATCATCGTCCTGAGTCTGATCAAATACCTTCTTTTCTGAATGCGTGCAGGAAAAAGCCGGTCTGAATCGCGCAAACATTTTTTTACAAATAACAAAAAAATACCCACAAAAAGCATACTTATTCGTTGACGTTAGGCAAATAGGCGAATATAATTAATTGTCTGAAAAATTATTCATCGTGCAATTATTATTCGTTATTATCTTAACTTGCTTTTAGGAGGAATCTATGGACGAAGAGAAAAAGGCAGTAGTTGCTGCCGAAGAGGGTTCACAGGATCTAAAACGAGGTATTGCCGAATGGCAGGTCGCCTTCATCGGCCTGGGCGGCGTTATCGGATCCTGCTACTTCCTGGGCGTAGGCTGGGACATCGAAGTTATGGGTCCTGGTGTATTCTGGGCGTTCCTGCTGGTAGGAGTCATCGTATTTGGACTGATGATCTCTTATGCGGAGCTTCTGGTAAACCTGCCGCGTTCCGGATCATTTATTGCTTACACTAACGAATTCCTTGGACCGACGGTATCCACTGGATTCGGCTGGGCCTTCTGGTTCAACTGGGTCTGCTATGTACCGTCTGAGGCGATCGCTGTATCCGCAGCGTTACAGGCGATCACCGGCATCACGAGTACCGTGGCGTATATCGCTTTCGCGGTCGGAACTATGATAGCGCTGACCTTGATCAACTGCTTCGCGGTCGATATCTTCGCGAAGATCGAGTCCGGTCTGGCCATTACTAAAGTTATCATCCTTATTATCTTCATCCTGCTTGGCCTTGGAATCTGGGTCGGCTTCTGGGGAAGCCCGACAGGCGAACTGGCAGCCTATGACATCACAGAAGGATTCAAGGGAGCAGGCATCAACTTCCAGCCTGAATACAGTGTATTCGACAACTGGTTCCCGCACGGCATCCTGATCATTTCTGTCATGATGGTCGTCGTACTCGTTACCATGCAGGGTACCGAGATCGTCGGTCTGGCGGCAGCAGAGTCGAAGAACCCGGATGTGGCAGTACCGAAGGCCTGCAGAAGCGTCGTCTATCGTATCGTCGCTCTGTATCTGGCACCGATCCTGCTGGTCATCCTGATCTACCCGACCGCACTGGCAGACGATGTGACACCAGTCTTTGCAGAAGTCGCGAGAGACTATGGACTGACACCATTCTTCTATATCTTCTGCGCGGTCGTCATGGTAGCTGCGTTCTCCTGCGGTAATACCGGATTCTACGGAACAGTTCGTGCGATGTATGGACTGTCCACCGAAGGTCTGGCGCCGAAGTTCCTGAGCCACCTGTCCAAGAACCAGGCACCGAGAAACGCGGTCATCTTCACCATGGCGTTCATGTGGATCGTACTGATCACCGGTCTCGTATCCGAGGTCACAGGTGCTCTGTCCGACCTGTACGGATCTCTGCTGTGCATGTCCGGATTCACCGGTACACTGGCCTGGGTCGGAATCATCGCATCCCAGAAGAGAATGCGTACCAGACTTAAGAGAAATGGTTACGATCCTGACAAGTGCCTGAAAGCACGTGTCAAACCGGCACTTAGCTGGGTACCCTGGTTCGCTCTCATTGCTCAGATCATCTGCCTGATCATGCTGGCCTTCGCAACACCGGTCGAGAAAGCTTACATCGCGGGTATGGAGGCTAAGGGCTTGGAACCGGATATCGCAGTCGGTGACACCGGTGGCGGACTCGTCATCTTCATCATTGCGACATCGGCGATCGTTATCCCGATGATCGTTTACCAGATCCTGAACAAGATGGGCAAGGTCGGACATATCGCCACACTGCATGGCGATGAGAAGACATTCGAAGAAGCTTTCCCGCCAATCAATAAGTAATCGATGAATAATTGACCTTGAAGGAGCTGCCTGCGCTGAGGGATCAGCAGGGCAGCTCTTTTTTTAGACACTGATCTATGGTATACTATCGGGCAGAATAAACAGGTAAGAGTCTAAGGAAAATACAGAAGATGAGTGAAACGAACCAGAAACTGCAGATCACAGATGTCAGAGCCCTGAATCCCAGATCACTGCGGCTCGAATTCAATAACGGAGCGGTCCGGCTCTTTGACAGTCACCGTCTCAGGGGGCCTGCATTCATCCCGCTCATGAATGAAGAGATATTCACGAAACCGGTCATCCGGGAAGGGAAACTGGGTTGGGAGGATCTTGACATCACCTGCGGTGCCAAATACATCTACGACCGCAGCGTACCCTACGATGACAACGCGCAGCCGACGGAGTATGTCCGGACAAAAAGGGACATTATCGGCGAGAGGATCGCCATGGTCCTGTTCCCCGTAATGGCTATCGCGGGACTGATCGGGACCGTCGTATGGTACATCAACAACTGACCAGCCTTTGCAGATGGAAGTGCGGCTTACAAAAGCCGCATTTTTGTGTTATCAAAACGACAAAATAGTCTGAATAATTGCTTGATTCAAATGGGTAAAGTGCTATAATTTAGTTGTTAATATGTCTTCATTTATATTAACAAATCGTCATTATCTATTTATTTGTTGAATTAAAGGAGGAAATTATGAGTCAGGCACAGGCAGCAGTGGCTCAGACCGGAGAGCATGGCTTAAAAAAGCATGAGATCAAGGTCTCCACTGTCGTATTCATGATTTTCTGCCTGGTCGCAGCAGGATGCTATGGTATCGAAGAGATGATCCCGGAGTGCGGTCCGGGACTTACCATCATCATGCTGTGCGTGCTCCCGTTTGTATGGGGTCTGCCTTTCGGACTGGTCGCATCGGAACTCGGATCGGTCCGTCCGCAGGAGGGCGGCTACTACAAGTGGGTGCAGGAAGCCCTGGGAGAATTCTGGGGGTTCCAGGCAGGCTGGTGGAGAACGATCTCCATCTATATCGATAATACATCCTATGTTATCCTGGCGGGCGGCTATGCCGCGACCGTATGGGATATGGGGATCGGCGGAGAGTTCGCTCTGAAATTCTGCATGATCGCCGTCTTCACATTAGTCAATATCCGGGGTGTTAAAGACGTTGGCTGGGTCAGTACCGCACTGTCTATTCTGGTCATGGTCGCGTTCGGCGTAGTCGCGCTTTGCGGATTCCTGAACTGGGGAGGCGATGCGGCCACAGCAGATACGATTTCCTTCCGGATCACTCCGGAACCGGCAGAAGGCATTTCCGACTGGTTCTTCTATATCGCCGGCGGTATTTCGATCGGTATGTGGATGTACTCCGGATATGAGTCCATGTCCACGATCGCCGGTGAGGTCGCCAATCCGCAGGTCATCCCGAAAGGAACACTGGTCACCATCCCGCTGATCATGGCGGTCTACATCCTGCCGACGACGGCCGGCCTCGGATCCCTGGGACAGTGGGAAGACTGGGGTACCGATGGCGAAAGCGTTGGTTACGCGGATGTAGTAGCTCACTTCTGGGGTCCGGCATGGGGCATCATCTTCGTTATCGTAGCGATCCTGGCCCAGTGCTCGATCTACAATACGTACATAGCGTCCGGTTCCAGAGGCTTCTTCGCTCTGGCGGATGACAATCTGACGCCAAAGGTCATGGTCAAGGTCGACAAGAAGTTCGGCGTACCGTACATCGCGGTCCTGTCGGTCGGTATCTTCAACCTGATCTTCTGCATGTTCCCGTTCGGGTTCATCATCGTCCTGGATGTGGCTCTGCTGCTGTCGTCCTATGTCATGGTCTACATTTCCGCGATCATACTGAGAAAGAGGATCCCCGAGGAAGAATATATCTTCCGGATCCCGGGCGGCAACGGATTCCTCAAGGTGCTGTGTATCGTTCCGATTTGCGTAGCGATCTTCGCCTTCTTCGTCAATGGATCCGACTACTATACCGGCGGCATGGTCGGTATCCTGACGGGTCCGATCCTCTATTTCATCTGGAGACGGATGTATGGAGGACTCACGAAGAAGGATCCGGAAGCGTTCGTTGGCAATCCGAAGACGGGACTGGCTGTGGGCGATACCCGCAGGATCTCCTTCCTGCTTTTGATCGTTACGATCATGAACATTCTGGCCCTGCTGTTCGAGCCCTGGTATGAGGGCTGGGGCACGGAGGACGCATGGGAGTCCGGCGATTACTTCGACGGGATCCTGGAGGCGGTCAACGTGGATACGATCGTTGGCACCATCAAGATCATCCTTTGGGTCATGACCATCGTCTGCGCGATCGCGTGCATCGTTCTTTATCTGCTCTCCAAGAAGCTGGAGCCTTCCGTAGAAGAATGCAAGGCGGCCTTCAAGAAGAGCTGCGATGCGATCTCCGCGAAGCACAATAAAGAACTGCAGGAACTGACTGAGATGATCGCTGCTGAGGAAACGGCGGAAGGGGCCGATCAAGGCTGACCATGGGATCAAGAACAGTCATAGTAAGATGGGTAAATAACAAAAGAGACCTGCCTTCGGGCAGGCCTCTTTACTTAATTGCGAATTAGTTTGCTATATCATCCCCCGCAGGGGCATGTATTTCCTTTCGTACTTGATTATGACCAGCCTTTGCGGGTATAATAGACCGTAACGATGTTTTTCATTTAAGCTATATTATTATTAGGAGGATTAAATGGGCACAATTACATTCCTTATTATTTTCCCGATGATAATTGCCTTCATTCTGTTGGCGGCTAAAAATGACAAGGCAAGAGACATGATCGTGTATGTTGCGACCGCAGTGATCGCAGCGGGATCGATCGTGGCAGCCTTTCAGTTTATCCGCTCCAGCGGTGAATTCTTCACATTTGATGGAGAAATCATTGGCTATGTGATGATGGTGGTCGAAGCAGGGCTTGCGATCTATATCATCATCACAGGTATCAAGCACAAGAAATACCTGGCCTCACTGCTGGCAATCGTCCAGACACCACTGATGATCTGGTTCGAAATGAAGCATGGTCATGGGATCGAAGTACAGTACAACATGTACGTCGACAAGCTTTCGGTCATCATGATCCTTATCATTGGTATCATCGGCAGCCTGATCTGCGTATACGCACTGGGCTACATGAAAGATTTTCAGCATCACCATGCAGGTGAGAAGGACAGAAGACCTTGGTTCTTCTTCGTTATGTTCCTGTTCCTGGGAGCGATGGTAGGACTGGTCACATCCAACAACATGATCTGGATGTACTTCTTCTGGGAGATCACTTCCCTGTCGTCCTTCTGGCTCATCGGTTACACGAGGACGGAGGAAGCGATCAACAATTCCTTCAGAGCTCTGATCATGAACCTGCTCGGCGGACTCGGATTCGTCGTAGGTATCATCATCCTGGGCATCGTCTTCGGTACGATCGAGCTCAGCACGATGCTCGTTTATGGAACGATCTATGGTGATCTCGTTGCGATCCCGGCGGCATTCTTCGCATTTGCCGGTATCACGAAAGCGGCACAGATGCCGTTCAACAGTTGGCTGCTCGGCGCTATGGTAGCACCGACGCCGACATCCGCGTTACTCCACTCCTCAACCATGGTCAAGGCCGGTGTCTTCATGATCATCAAGCTGTCACCGGTACTCGGCATTTCCAACTTTGCCGGCATCATGGTCATGATGGTCGGAGGTATCACATTCCTGTTCGCATCCTGCGCAGCGATCTCACAGAACAACGCGAAGAGAGTACTTGCTTACTCCACCATCGCGAACCTGGGCCTGATCGTCGCCTGCGGCGGTGTTGGAACAGCTGAAGCGGTATGGGCTGGCATCATGCTGATCATCTTCCACGCGATCACCAAGTCTCTGCTGTTCCTCTGCGTAGGTACTGCGGAGCATCACATTGGAAGCAGAATGATCGAGGATATGGACGGTCTGTTCGTCAAAATGCCGAGACTGGCCATGTGCATGATCATCGGTATCGCAGGAATGTTCCTGGCGCCGTTCGGAATGCTGATCTCCAAGTGGGCGACCATGACATCCTTCGTCGACTCCGGCAATTTCCTGCTGGTCGGCATCATCTGCTTCGGCAGTGCGGTAACCGCGTTCTACTGGGTCAAGTGGCTCGGTAAGCTCTCTGCGGTCGTCGCGAATGAAACAAGCATTGAATACGATGTTCATAAGTCAGAGATCTTCGTCCACATCACGCTGGCAGTCCTGACCATCATCGTATGTCTGATCTTCCCGCTGATCTCCACATATACGCTGGTTCCGTATCTGGAAGGCGCGTTCGGCGGAGTAGCGGCTGGTCTGCTGTCCTCCAGCAACATGATCATCATGGTCATCATGCTGGCGGTGCTCGTCCTTCTGGCAGCCATGTTCTTTGGTAAGTCCAAGAAGGAACAGGTACCGATCTATCTGGCAGGCGTCAACACCGGAGACAACAGAACCTACTATGGTTCCATGCAGAAGGAAGTGGAATTCACTCTGAGAAACTGGCATATGGAGAGTATCTTCGGTGAACATAAGATGAACGTCATCGGTGACATCCTCACGACAGCGATGCTCGTCATCGGAATCGGATACGTTATCGCAACTCTGGTTAGTCTGTTGGGAGGTGTAGCATAATGGTAACAAGAATCATCTTTATCATCGCATACCTTGTTCTCGCTCCGATCATCGGATGTATCCTGGCAGGTCTGGACAGAAAAATGTCTGCGAGAATGCAGCGGAGAGTCGGACCTCCGATCCTGCAGCCGTATTACGATGTACGTAAGCTGTTCGAGAAGGAGAAACAGGCCCCGACAAGATTCCAGGATTTCTATATCATCGTATATCTGATCTTCCTGATCGGTGCCGGCGCGATCTTCTTCGGCGGCGGAGACCTGCTGCTGGTGATCTTCACCGAGACCATCGGCGCGGTATTCCTTATCGTAGCGGCTTACTCCTCCAACTCCCCATATGCGGAAGTTGGTGCAGAGCGTGAGCTGCTGCAGATGATGGCGTATGAACCGATGATGCTTCTGACAGCGATCGGATTCTATATGTATCATGGAAGCTTCACAGTAAATGATCTGGTCAGTGCGGATAACATGGCATTCCTGCCGATGATCGGTATCTTCTTCGGATTCATTTACATCCTGACCATCAAGTTCAGGAAGTCCCCGTTCGACCTGTCCATGTCCCACCATGCGCACCAGGAACTGGTCAGAGGTGTGACAACAGAGTTCGTCGGAAGGACCATGGGCTGGATCGAGATCTCTCACTGGTTTGAGAACATCTTCATCCTGGGCTTCATCTTCCTGTTCTTCTGCAACGGGACTGTTTGGGGTTATGTGATCGGTGCGATCGTCTGCATCGTTGCATACTTCCTGGAAGTGTTCATTGACAACTGCTTCGCCAGAATGAAATGGCAGTTCGCATTCAAATCCGCATGGATCGTTGCGATCGTTCTTGGCGTAGTCAATGTGTTCGTACTGCAGTTAATGTTTTAAGGAGGTGTAGAAATGTCATATATTGCTAAGTCACCTTGGGTCGTACATTATGACGGTTCGAGCTGTAACGGATGCGACATCGAAGTTCTGGCATGTCTCACTCCTATG
>JAFRLD010000158.1 GCA_017431395.1 Bacillota bacterium
CCGTAAATGCTGTGGACGGAATCCATGGAGGAGACATCCCCTCCGTCCTGGCCCGGCCGGGTCTGGACCCCTTCCATCAGCGGGCTTTGGCCCATGCAGAAGCGAAAGGTGTCTTTCGTTCCCATAGACAGGTCCGCCGCGTTCACCCCCGGTGCCTTGGTCGCCCCGAATTCCAGCGCCAGAATGGACGGGACTTCCATCGCGTCCTCGAGGGATCCCTCCAGCGGGATCAGGGTCTTCCCATCGTCGCTCCGCTCGTAATTCGATGAAAGATATGGATAAAAAAGCCTGCCCCCGGACAGGTGCTGCTCCACCGTGAAGTTCCTGGTATATCCGTCGGTCGTCCGGAAAGTGATGTTCAGAATGGCCCCGGGATCGATGCCGGCCGCTTCGATGATCGTCATCACCTCCGGGCCATAGGCCGCCATGGACATGACCGTGCCAACGCTGGTGACGTTGGAATAGTACCAGGTCTGGGCTCCCATAGCCTCCAGTTCGCTTCTGCTGAAGCTGGCCTTCTCCCGGATCATATCCCCGCGCTCTCCGAAATACTGGATGCGCACGCTAAGATTCTCCCCCGCTGTCTCCGCGCTGACCCCTTCACTCAAGGCAGGCCAAAGCACGAAGCACTGCGAAGCGGCGATCAGAAATGCGAAAAACACCGCCAGCAGGCGCATGGCTCCATGGCTTCGTATGCAGTTTTCCGTCCAGCCTTTGCTCATCCTCAATACCCCAGCTCATCCCTCGTGAACGTCCTGCCATAGGACAGTTCATAAAAAGCATCCACGTGGTCCTCCAGCGTTTGCTCGTCCAGCAGTTCCGGATGCATCACGTGCATCATATAATCTATGCCCAGCGTGCTGACCACCCCCGGAAACTCCCAGGAATCCGCTTTCGCAGGCATCACATAAACGTTTTTGTTCTTGACCGCCTTAACCTCCTGCCAGGCCGGATCCTGCAGGAGGTCCTTCACGCCATAGACGGCGCTTTCGCTATTGGTGATAAAGATATATTCCGGATCCCAGGCGAAGATCTGCTCCACGCCCGCGGTCGGCCAGAGCTCGGTCTGCTCCATCTCCGCGGCGCAGTTGACCGCCCCCGCCTTCTCGATCATCAGGCCCTGCAGCATAGATCCATCCGCCACCTTGCCGATGGAAGATCCCATGACGATGGCCGAAGGTTTCTCCGCATCGTCTAACTGCGATACGAGTTCCTCTGCGGCCTGGATCTGTCCATTGTAATAATCGATCAGTTCCGCGGCCTTTTGCTCCGCACCGCATACCTTACCGAGAAGGTCCAGGGCGCAGACCATATCTTCCGGTGTCTCGACTTCAATGCCGATCGACGGGATCCCGATGTTCTCTACCGCCTCCAGCGTCTTCACATCGGATGCCTTATGGATAAAGAGGTCCGGTTCGAGTTCCGCCAGGGCCTCAATATCCGCCACCCCCTTGCCGACGTCCATGCAGTCCGCGAGGGAGGGCTGCAACTCCTCTAAGAAAGGTTCGCTCTTGCCAATGCCCTTTATCTTATCGCCCTGATCCAGAGAGAGCAGGAACCGGATCACCACCCGGTAGCAGAGGGCGATGCTCTCCGGGTCCTTCTTGACCGTGACCTCCCGGCCGGCCTGGTCGACGATGGTCAGCTCCGTGTCGGTCTCCGCGAGGACCGTTCCTGCCGGATCGCCATTCTCAGAGACGACCGTTCCGCTGCCTGGATCCGTCCCCGCACCGCCGCTGCCTGCGCTGCCGCCATCCGCGCCGCAGCCGGACAGGAGCATCAGGGCCCCAGTCAACAAAATGACCAGCAGCGAAATGACCCCGAGCATTTTTTTCAGGTTTATTGACTGATTTATTGACTCCACGATTCCGTGTCCCCCTGTTCTTTATCAAGTCCCGGCACCAGGCAGGCCTTCCGGCCGAGCTCCTCGACCCAAAGAAGCTGCAGGTCGATGCCGTAGATCCGGCGCAGCGTCTCCTCTGTAATGATCTCTTCGCTTGACCCTTGCACGATCGACCCGTCCCGGCTGACGATGGCCGCCTGGTCTCCCAGCAGGAGGGCGTGGTCCGGATTGTGGGTCGTGATGACCACCGAGAAACCCTCTCCCGCCATCTGCCGGATCCGCTCCAGGACCCGGTGCTGGTTGCCGTAATCCAGGTGGGCCGTCGGCTCATCAAAGAGAACGACCTTCGGCTGCTGCACGATGGCCCGGGCGATCAGCACCTGCTGACGCTCGCCGCCGCTGATGTTCCGGTAGGATTTCTCCGCCAGATGTCCGATGCCCATGCTCTCCAGCACCGCAAGGCTTATGGCCTCATCCTCCGCTTTCGGACGGCCAAACGCACCCATCTGCGGTGACCGGCCCATCAGCACGAAGTCCAGCACCCGGTAATCAAATGCCGGAGTGTGCAGCTGGGGCACGTAGCCTGCGATACGGGCGATATCCTTTTCTCTCATGGTCTCCAGGGCTTTGCCGAGGAGGCGGATCCGGCCGCTCTGCGGCTTCAGCAGTCCCGCCATGCAGTTCAGCAGCGTAGTCTTGCCTGCCCCGTTGGGACCCAGGATGCAGAGGATCTGGCCTTCGCCCAGGTTCAGGCTCGCCTTGTCCAGCACCTTCCGGTCCGAGCCCGGATATGAAAATGTCAGTTCTTCGATCTCATATATCATTTCAGTTTTACCGCGAGTTGATTCTCTTTTATCGCAGATTCATTCTCTGCCGGTACAGAAGCCATGCGAAAAACGGTGCACCGATGATCCCTGTCAGGATGCTCACCGGCATCTCCGCCGGCCCTATGATCCTGGTCACCGTATCCACCAGGAGCATGAAGATCCCGCCGATCAGGATCGCCGCCGGCAGGAGCCTGCGGTTGTCGGAGCCCACCAGCATCCGTCCGAAATGGGGGATCACAAGGCCCACCCATCCGATGGTCCCGGAAATGCAGACCGCCCCCGCCGTCAGTACGGTAGCGCACACGATGCAGATGCCCCGAAGCAGGGAGACATTGGCGCCCAGGCTCCGGGCTTCCTGCTCCCCGAGGGACAGTACGTTGATCCACCAGGCCAGGCCCAGGAGCACGATCCCGGCGGCGATGCTCAGCGGGAGCACGCTCAGGATCGAGCGGCTGTCCACGTAGGCGAAGCTGCCCAGCTGCCAGTAGGTGATGGCTGCCAGCTGCGTCTGGGGATCCGCTATGTATTTGATGAATCCCAGGATCGATGTCATGGCGCCGCTGACGATGATGCCGGCCAGCACCAGCATGATGTTGGAATCACTTCGCAGGAGTCTGGGGATCATGACCGTCAGGCTCACGGCGATGATGCCTCCAAGAAAGGCGAACACCTGCACCAACCCTGCCGTCAGCGACAGCAGGATCGCGATGGCCGCGCCGATGCATGCTCCCGACGACACTCCCAGGAAGTCCGGTGATACCAGCGGGTTCTTGAAGATCCCCTGGTAAACCGCTCCGGACAAGGCCAGCGCCGCCCCTACCAGAACGGTAGCGCAGGTCCTGGGAAAACGCACTCCCATCAGCAGCTTCTCATCCATCCCCTCCCAGCTGGGCGTCAGGTGGAACAGTTTGCCGAACAGGATGTGGAGACACTCCCCCGGCGCCAGGGAATATTTGCCCACGCAAAGGCAGGCCAGCATGAGGGCCAGCAGTACTGCCAGCAGGGCCAGGTTCACGGGCCATGCCCGGTATCTATGTTGTTTTGACGATGTTTCGTTTCCCATTTTATTGTCCAACAAACAATACTATACCAGTATGATTATACCCAATTTCTCATAGCCTTTCAATCATTCCGGCCGGGACATCCATAAAGAGGCCCAGCGCTCCAGAGACTGTCTGAAGCGCCGGGCTTTTTTGTTATGATGTGTGTATCTCTCACACCATTATCTTCTGATCCTGACCTTTCTCACCTTCGAGAATTTCGAGTAGTAAGGTTTACCTTTTATCTTGGTGTAGGCCTTGATCTTGTAGTAATATCTTTTGCCCTTCTTCAGCTTCTTATTGGTGAACTTAGTGGTCTTGCCGTTCTTGATCGTCTTTATCCTCTTATAATGGCCGTTCTTCTTGGTCGCCCGGTAAATGACGTATCCCTTAGCGCCTTTGACCTTCTTCCAGCGGAGCGTGGCCTTCTTCTTGCCCGGCTTGATGGTCCGGAGCACCGGTTTCTTGTTCTTTAGCGGGTTGACCACAGGCTTCACCGGCCCTGCGAACGCGAACTCGTGAACTGCCAGTCCCGCGGAAGACCCTGCGTACAGAGTATTGCCGTGGAAGTCCAGGCTGTACACGTTGTCATACGAAGGCGACTTCGGCCAGGACTTGGTCGTCGAAGCGAACTGCTCCGTCACGGCCAGCTTACCGTCCTTGATCACCGGATCCTTCACGTAGAAGATGCCGTCCGCAGAAGAGCTGAACCACAGTCCGCCGTCCGGATCCACGGTGACCATCCGCAGTTCGGAGTTGTCCGCGCCATCCAGAAGGTCTTTGCCGATCAGATCATAGCCGGTGTATTTCTTCGCTTCGGCGCCCGGTTTGCTCACGTACCAGACCGTGCCGCCGACATTCGCCATGCCGGACGTGGAACCGGATGCGACTACCCAGGCAGCGCCGTTTTTATCCACCGCGATATCCCTTACCCAGACGTCTCCGAGACGGTAGTTCGGCGTCTTGGAATCCTTCTCCGCAGTATACTGATAAGATTTCACGACCTTGCCGTCCTTAAAGTAAGCGAAGCCGCCGGTATAGGAGCCGTCCGCATTGGTGTTCGGATAGAACCCGCACCAGATGCCGCCGTTCCCGTCAAGCTCTATGTTGTCGATGGAAGCGGCCGGGAATCCTGCTTCTTCGCCCCAGGTCTGCCATTTGTCCTGCTTAGGATCGTACTTCGTCAGACCCTTCGCAGATCCGAACCAGACATTGCCCTGTGCATCGACTTTTACCTCCTGCACATAGTCATCCGGAACGGTATCCGGAGCCCGGTAGCTGGTCAGCTTCCCGTCCTTCAGATAGACGACGCCGCGGTTCGCGGTCGGATCGGAGTAGCTGGCGTTCTGCGTCATCCAGACACCGCCATTCGCATCCGGATACAGGGCGGAGACGAACGCGGTCTCAAGTGCCGGATCGGAAGCCGTATTGTAGGTCACGAACTTGTCGGAATCCTTGGCGAGGAAGGAGGCTCCTCCGCCATAAGTGCCGATCCAGAGGTTCCCGTCCTTGTCCATAACCGTGCAGCGAATGCCTGCGAGCGGGAGCTCTCCCGGCTGCGAAGTTCCCTCATAAGCCTTGAAGACCGTCCGTTTCGGGACCTTGATGGTGATGCCGGTGATGGCCGTGCACTTGTTGTACCACTTGGTCTGATCCGCTTCCGGATGGTTCTCCGTGTAATCCCGGTAGATCCGGACTTTGCTCTTAAGGGTCGCGTCATCCTTGCTGGTATCCTCGAAGCTCTCCCATGCACCGCTCTTCTCGTTATATACCTCGAAGGCGATCATGTAGTTCTGGTCCATGGCCTCCTGCAGCGAGATATTCAGGTAGGTTCCTTCACCCTCATATCCGCCGGCATCGATGCTGAAGACGGCTTCTTCATCCGTCACGCCCATGGAAGCCAGGACATCCGCCAGATAGACACCGCGGGCCTTCTCCGTGGTTCCCTTCTCAGGATTCACTACAGGGCCGCCCTTGTAGGTGTATTCTTTTTCATTGATCGGAAGTTTCTTCAGATCCTCGATGTTCACAGCCCCACCATCGATCCCGGTGATGGTGAAGTCCGCCTTCTCTACCGGATCGCTTCCGCCGCCGTCACCGACCTTGATGGTTACGGAGACGACTTCCATGATGCAGGCTCCCTGCGCATTGTGCACCATCAGACGGAACGGGCCGCCCTTGTTGTCCACGGTGGAGTCGTAGCCTACACCCGGCGTATCGTTCTTGCCGCCGGAGGACAGAGGAAGTCCGTCCACCGCGTATGCCAACAGGATCGGTACGTACTTGTCCCCGTCCTTGACGCCGTTCTTCAGCCCGTCGAGACCGGCTTTCTCAACCGCGTCCACGCTGTATCCGTCTTTGGCTTTGACCGTGATCGTGATCGGATCTTTGATCCCGGCCACATCCTTGAACTCCTGCTGCAGGAGCTGCCAGAAGTTCAGGCCTTCCCAGACGTTGGACTTGACCGCGTAGATCTCCTGCTGGTCGATCAGGGAAGTCATGGCCTCAAGCTCTGCCACGGTCCTCGTCTTCTTGGCCAGTTCCTTGCCGTCCTTATCGATGACCTTCAACTCAAGGGTATTGTCCAGATAGGTCTTGAACACCTCCAGGCTGCTGTGGTTCCAGCTCTTTTGCTCTCCCGCGGTGACTTCGATCCGCACCACGTCCTTCAGGACCAGTTTGCTGTTGACATCTTCCGCTGACTTCTGGCCAACGACCAGCTTCAACGGACCGCCGCTGTTACCGTACTCTGCGACGTAGCCTTCATCGGTCTTCTCTTTGACCAAAGGCAGGCCAGCCTTTGCATCCTCTCCTCCGGCCGGAGCAGACCCGAAGGCCAGCATGACCGGAAGATCCTTCGCTCCGGTAACGGTATTGACATAGTCATTCTTCATGATGTCCGAAAGGCTGAATTCATAAGCCTTCTCCGGATCATCCGAACAGTAGACAAGGACCTTATCCGCGTTGGTCTTAAGGCCTACGTCGGTGGAACGCAGCAGCTGGTACAGGGACAGGCCCCGGTAGCGGAGCTGGCTGACATTACCGCTGTCATTTCGAATGCTGTAGTCCTTCGTGGTGATGATGGACTGTCTGCCCTCCAAATCAGCGACAGCAAACTCCTTATTCTCTGTCAGCCGGGTCCCTTCGCCGCCGATGGTCAGGAGACTGTCTCCCAGCGCGTCATACGGCGCCGCGGTGTGAGCGTATTTGTCAGGCTCCAGGTCGATCACGACTTCCGTGACGTTGTCCAGCTTGCCCACAGGGCTCTCTGCTTCCTTCGAGCTTCTCGGGAAGATGATCTGCAGCGGGCCGCCGTTGTTCTGCACGGTATACTTCGTTGCTTCGCTCGCTTCTCCGCTGACGACCGACAGGTCGCCCTCTCCCACATATCCCGCAGAGGACTTTTCGGCCACCAGCGGGTATCCGTTCTTCGCATAAGCGATGATCGGGGACAGACCGGAGAGCTTTGTTTCGGCATTGTATCCGTCATTCAGATCCAGTACGTCTTCCAGAGGCAGGATGAGTTCCTTCTCACCGGAGCGGAAGGTGATCGTTCCCTGTGAACCCTGCAGTTTGACCACATCGCGCAGGAAGTAGTTCAGGTTCACGCCCTCATAAAGATCGCTGTAGACGTTTCCGTTCTTGGCGACTTCATAGAAGGCCTTGACCTTCGCTTCCTTAAGCTGGGTCTGGGTGAGCGAGCCTCCATAAATGAGCTTTTCCAGATCTTCTATGGTGTAGGCCTTCTCATTGGTCTTCGTCCCGTTGTTGATCGTCACCTTCAGCTCATTGTCCTTCAGGGCGGTGTAGTCCGCGCCCGACTGATAGGTGTGTGTGCTGTAGTGGTATTTGTCTTCGCCAACGACGATCTTATCCAGGAGCTTGGCCTGGTTGGAGCCGTTCGCATGGTTATAGTTCATCTTGCCTGAGATGATGCGCAGCGGGCCGCCGTCGTTGGACAGGCCGCTCAGGTATCCCTTCAGATCCTTGTGGATGACATACGGATATTGGTTCACACCGTAAGCCACCAGGACCGGATATCCTACGCTGAGCTTGTCACCGGTAGTCACATCGTCGCCCGTCCGGATATTCTCGTTCGGAACATACGTGCCATCGTTATTATCATTGGCGTTTTTCTCGTAGAATCCGAAGCTGTCCGGATCGGCCACCTGCTTCAGGGAGAAAACATCGAATGCGCCGTAATTATCGGTCGACCGGAAGGTCACTTTCGTATCCGCATCGGATGCCTTCGCCGGATCCACGCCCGCGTGCAAAAGCAGGCTCCACAGCTTCACTCCCTCATATTCATTGACATACCAGTAGCTGGAGTTGGCCAGGCTGTATTCGTCCCGCCAGCCGTAACCGTTGTCCTTCACTTTGCCGTCGGTATCATATTCCACCAGTTTCTCCAGGTCTTCGACCTTGAAGTTGACCTC
>JAFRLD010000159.1 GCA_017431395.1 Bacillota bacterium
CATTACCGAACCCCCTCTGCTTTCAGTTTCGCCTCGACCCGTTCCAGATACTCAGAGGCTTCCGGATCATAGTGCAGGAGCCCGATCGGGATCTTGCCGTCTTTCAGGTCCGGCAGGCTGCTGCCCGCAAGCTGCGATTTTTTCCCTTTGTACACATAGGTCCCTTTCTTGTATCCGTCCATGATCTTCGAGGGCTCTTTCTCTCCGTAGACATTCTTACCGGCCTGGACCGGGCACTGGGACAGGACCTCGATAAAGGAGAATCCTCTGTGCGAGATGCCTTCCGCGATCGCCTTCTCCAGCTGGACCGGATGTGCCGTCGTCCATCTGGCGACATAACTTGCCCCGAGAGACGTTACCAGCCTGCAGCTGTCGATCGGCTCATCAATGCAACCGAACGGAGATGTTTTCGTACGCGCTTCCTTCGGTGTCGTCGGGGATTTCTGTCCGCCGGTCATGCCGTAGATGTAGTTGTTGACCATGATCACCGTCAGGTCGATGTTTCTCGCCGCCGCATGGAGCAGATGATTGCCTCCGATGGCTACGCAGTCTCCGTCACCGGTAAAGACTACGATCTTCTTGTTCGGCTGCGCCAGCTTCAGTCCCTCTGCGAATGCGATCGCTCTCCCATGCATCGTGTGCATGACGTCAAGCTTGTAATAGCATGGGATCCAGGAAGAGCAGCCGATGCCGCTGACGCAGGCGATGTCCTCGCGGATCCCGAGGCGTTCGAACGCCTCGATCGCTGCGTACTGGATGATTCCGTTGCCGCATCCCGGGCAAAACAGTGTTGGGAGGGATTCTGTCTTGATGTATTTCTCGTAGAGTTTATTCATCGATGCCCTCCTCCTCCAGGATCTTATCCAGCAGCTCTCTCGGTGTATGGATGTTGCCGCCGCACTTCGGCATGGAGATGACCTTCTGGTGCGTCAGCGCGCGTTCCACCTCTCTGCAGTACTTCCCGACATTCATCTCCGGTACGATCACCGTATGTACGTTCTCCGCCGCCTGCCGGAGAAGCTCCTCCGGGAAAGGCCAGACGGTATTGATCTTGATGAGGCCGACCTTCAGATGGCTGTAGTCGGTATGCATGGTCTCTTTCACGCCGCGTTTCACCAGGTCTTTGACCACCCGGAATTTCGGCAGGATCCTGTCATCCTTGATGCCGCGCGCCTTCTTGACGGCGTTCAGCGCAGGACGCGCGACCGAACCCCAGGCAACGATCGCAACATCTGCGTCCTCCATGCAGTAGGTCGTGATGTCCGCGATCATATCGACGTTGTCCTCGATCTTGCGGGTGATCTTCTCGATGAACTCTCCGCTTCGGTCCGCCATATGGCCGATCCTCCGGCCCTGCTCATCGTGGAGCTGGCCTTCGACCAGAGTGTTCGCGCCTTTGAAGAAGTCCACCGACGGGGAGACCGAATACTTTCTCTTCGGGTTCGCCACGCTTCTGGTCCCGGTATCGATCTCGATCTTTTCCCTCATGTGTCCGACGACCTCATCGGCCAGTAGGATCACAGGCGTCCGGAACTGTTCCGCCAGGTCGAATGCCCGTACGGTGAAGTCGTACATTTCCTGTACAGAGGATGGTGCCAGGACGATGATCCCATAGTCTCCATGACTGCCATATCTGGCCTGGTAGATGTCCTGCTGGGAGGAAAGCGTCGGCTGTCCGGTCGAAGGACCGCCTCTCTGCACGTTCACGATCACGACCGGTGTTTCTGTAACCGCTGCGAAGCCGATGGCTTCCTGCATCAGCGTATATCCCGGTCCGGAGGTGGCGGTCATCGCCTTGCTTCCGCCCCAACGGGCGCCGATGATCGCACAGGCGGATCCGATCTCATCCTCCATTTGAATAAAGGCTCCCCCTGCCTTCTGCATTTCTCCGGACAACATCTCGATGATCTCGGTAGATGGTGTGATCGGATATCCTGCGAAGAAGCGGCAACCTGCATAGACGGCCCCTTTGGCACAGGCTTCATTGCCCTGCAAAACGACCTGGTTTTTTGTCTTAGAATTACGTTCCATGTAAGCCTTTCCGAGCGGTTTTCCTAACCTCTCTTCCTTGGTTTATCCTAACATTGTATACGATTCGGTTCAAGCAAAAAGCCTTGAAAAATCAAGGCTTCCGTTGTTCAATATTCGACTTTTGTATTATTGTATACGATTTTATCCGGCTAAATTTTCGTCGTTTTACCGCGGTAAATCGCAGCTGTCACCACAGATTATTTTGCCTTCGACCCACCGTTTCATCGCGCGTTTCGCGGACTGTTCCAGGTGGTGCTCTCCAGCTTTTGCAGCCGCGTCTTTGTCCCGCGCTTCGATCGCACGGTAGATCGCCTCGTGCTCCTGATAGATCTCCGGCAGATCCTCCTCTTTCTTAAGGCTCTCCCTTCTGGCGAGGTGCACATAGTCCTGATACGTCTTCATGATCTGTACGATGAACCGGCTCTCAGTCATCCGGTAGATCATCAGATGAAATTCCTCGTTGGCCCGAAGGAGCTTCTCATACGAATTCTGCTTCGTATAAAAGTGCATCTTCTCCAGCTGCCTTCCCAGCTGCCGGATATCCTGCTCATCTGCGTGATCACAGGCCTTCCGAATCGCAAGTGCTTCTACGGCGCCTCGAACGGCGTAAATATCGTTCATGTCTTCGCGGCTGAATCCACGGGCGAAGCATCCTTTGTTCGGGATGTATTCCACCAGCTGCTCTTTCTCGAGCTGCCGGAACGCATCCCGGATCGGAGTTCTACTGACCTTTAGCTCTGCTGCGATCTTGTTCTCCGTCAGTTTTTCTCCCATGGTGTATTCGCCCTGCAGGATCCTGTTCCGCAGGATCTCTGTGACCTCCTCTGCGAGAGACCGGGTCCCGTTCATATCTTCCTGCTGCATGCCGACCCTCCTTAGCTCGTCTGACCGTTTCGTGGCTAATGGTATCCACCGCCCCTATGAGCGGTGGATATCAAACGTCCGTTATGAAACTCTTTATAACAGGTGGTTCTCGATCACCTGGACATCCGGCTGGAAGTCTTCGATCTGCAGATAGTACTCCGCGGTATCTAAGAATGCCTGCATCGGTGCCAGTCCGATGATCTCAGTGCCGATGACCGGAACGCCATATCTTGCCGCCTCAGCCTTGACCAGCTCTTTGACTCTGTAGAGCGGGGTGACCGTGAAATCGGTCATATTGATAGATACCTGTGCGATGTTCCTGTCCTCGAGCATGACGCCCATAGCTTTGACGCACTTCAGGCCGCCGCTGGATTCTCTTATGATCTTGCCGATCTTAGTGGCGATCTCGAGATCCGATGTACCCAGGTTGATATTAAAAGCGATGAGCGGAGGTCTCGCTCCGACGGCAACGCAGCCACCGGTCGGGTGGATCCTCTGTCCGCCAAAGTCCGGGATCCAGTCCGGATCCTTGACCTTTTCGGCCATTCCTTCGAACTGGCCCTTGCGGATCTTCGCCAGATTCTGTCTATGCGGGGCAGACGCGGACTTCTCATAGAGGAAGACCGGCAGGTCTGCTTCTTCAGCGATCCTCTTGCCAACGCGGTGCGCCAGCTCATCGCACTCTTCGCTCGTAGCTTCCTTGATCGGAATGAACGGCATGACATCGACACAGCCCATTCTCGGATGCGCGCCTTCGTGCTTCGTCAGATCGATCAGCTCAACTGCCTTCTTCGCCAGCTTCACGCTCGCCTCTTCGCAGCCTTCCAGGCTTCCCATGTATGTGATAACGGTACGGTTGTGGTCTTCGTCCGAAGAATAGTTGAGCAGAGTACATCCCGGGGTGTTTCTGATCTGATCCACGCACGCTTCGATGATTTCCTTGTTTCTGCCCTCACTTATGTTCGGTACGCTCTCGATAATCTTAGCCATTAAAGTCCCTCCTCGATTTCACCATAAATTCTCCTCGCGATCACTTCTCCCTCTGCGATCATTTTTTTGCCGGCTTCCGCGTATTCCGCAGCCAGCGCCTCGTCCTTGACTCCCGGGAGATTGATCTTCACATTCAGCCAAGCGCCGCGCATGCAGGTCATCAGGTTCAGTACGCCAACGCCATAGTCGCTGTCGCAGTTCCTGTTATAGTGCCCCTGCAGGCGTTCTGCCAGCGCGAGTCCCTCGGCCGCCATCTCCATGACATGGAATGGTACCTTCGTCGCTTCCAGCGTTCCGTCCGCAATAGCCTGTTTTCTCGCCGCTTTCTCCTTATCGGTGCCCTTTGGCATCTTGAAGGCTGCCGACACCAGGTTGAAGGCTGCCGTATCGTCATCGATCGCCTTCGCGAAACCTTCGTAGAGGGCTCCGGCCTTCTCGCGGATCTCTGCGCAAAGGCTGTGCTCCTCGGCGTATTTTTCCTTCGATGTGGTCAGGTCGCAGACCATAGCCATAAGGGCTGCTCCCTGTGCTCCTGCCAGCGCGCTGACAGAACCGCCGCCCGGAGCCGGCGCATCAGAAAGCAGGATGTCCAGATATTCATTCAATCTTAATTCGATCAGTTTCATTATTTCACCATCTCGCCTTTCTTCATCACGTGCTGTGCCAGGTTCGATCCGAACCGATAGCATACCATCTCGAAATCCGGTGCGTTCCAGATGACCAGATCCGCCTGCTTACCTACTTCCAGTGTGCCGAGCAGATCTCCTCTGCCGCAGGCACAAGCCGGGTTGATCGTCACAGCGGTCAGTACCTCTTCCGGTGTCATCCGATACTTCAGGCAGCCCAGGTTGATGGCGAACTGCAGGTTCAGCGACGGGCAGGAGCCCGGATTGAAATCGCTCGCGATCGCCACCGGGATCCCCTTCTCGATCATCCGTTTCGCCGGGGCGAACGTCTTGCCGAGATAGAAGGAGGTCGCCGGCAGCAGCATAGCGGTCGTACCGCCTGCTGCCATGGAGTCCATGCCGTCTTCTTCGATGGCGATCAGGTGCTCTGCGGAAGCCGCGCCCATCTCGCCTGCGAGCTGTGAGCCGCCGATCGCTTCGATCTCATCCGCGTGGATCTTCAGGCCGAAGCCGAGATCCGCCGCCTTCTGCATATACTTCCGGCTCTGCTCCGCATTGAACACGGAATCCTCACAGAAGATATCCGCATATTCCGCCAGGCCTCTCTGTCTGACCTCCGGCATCAGCTCCTCGCACATCATGTCGATATACTCGTCTCCTCTGCCTTCGTATTCCGGCGG
>JAFRLD010000160.1 GCA_017431395.1 Bacillota bacterium
CCTGTCTTCGAGAACTTTCGTTGTTTCATCTTTTCCCTCTGCTTCCTTTGGCACGGGGCACCTCAGGTGCCGGTTACTTCAGGTCATGCGGTTTCTCTGAGAAGATCAGCTCTGAGTATTCGTCTTTATAGGTTGTGTCCTCTCCGATCGCGCTCTTCACGATCTCCTGGGTACTTTCCGATGGCTGGAAGAACTTGCTGGATCCCGCGCTTTCGGTCATTCTCCTGACCAGACTCAGCCCCATAGTCCGTCCGCCATGGGTAAATCCGTAGGAGCCTCTCTTCTCCTCATTGCAGAGCACGTGCGCGTGCTTCAGATCCTCAAGGCACTCCCGGAAGTCCGTGACGAATGCTTCCGCCAGGTTAAAGGTCAGGTCCGCACGGCAGACGATCCGCTGCACGGTGATCTCCTCCGCGCCGTCCGGCAGCGGGTAAGCCGGGACCTGCCAGCCATGCATCCGCAGGCGGTCGGCCAGATCATACAGGTTCCAGACGACTGGGGTCCCGTCTTTGTACGTCGCATTCTCCTTAAGGGTGTAGCAGACGATCGGCATCCGGGAACCGTGGTTGTAGAGCTCGAACAGTCCGGTGTGCTCGATGCGATCACCGATGACCGAAGCGATCTCCTGGGTCTTCAGATGGATATGGCTATAGCCCTGGCGGCCGAACCGCAGGAAATTATAGTACTGACCAACGATCTGGCTGGCGCTTCTGGAGAAGTTGATCGCCATCGTCGGCATGTTTCCTCCCAGATAGCTTACTTCGAAGATCAGTTCCTCCGGCAGGTACTTCCGGTCACGCCAGACGACCCAGCCGACGCCCGGATAGGTCAGGCCGTATTTATGCCCTGAAGTGGAGATCGACACCACGCTGGGCAGTCGGAAATCCCATTCCAGATCCGGCTCGGTAAACGGTGTGAACATGCCGCCGCAGGCGCCGTCTATATGGACCACCAGTTCCGGCCGGTCCTTATGTGTCTTATTATACTTGGTGACCAGAGCATTCAGTCCTTTGATGTCATCATACTCTCCGGAATAGGTCGTCCCCTGGATCCCGACGATGCCGATGGTGTACTCGTCTACATAGTCCATGACTTTTTTCAGGTCCAATGTCAGGCTTTCCCGTGTCACCGGTACGATCCGCAGATCTATATCCCAGTAAACGCAGAACTTCTCCCAGCAGATCTGGTAAGCCGCGCTGATGACCAGGTTCGGCTGCCGTGTCTGCACATCCATCCCCAGCTTTTTAGCCTGATTCCGCCAACGGAATTTCATGGCCATGCCGGCCAGCATACAGGCCTCGCTGCTTCCCACCGTCGAGGTTCCGAGATAATCGGAGTTCTTCGGGGCGTTCCAGAGATGGGCCAGGATGTTCACGCAGCGGTTCTCGAGCTCCGCGGTCTGCGGATACTCTGATTTATCGATGGCGTTCTTATCCAGCGTTTCGCTCATCAGCTCCACCGCCTGCTTCTCCATATAGGTCTGGCAGAAGGTCGCCATATTCAACCGGGAATTGCCTTCATCTAAGAGCTGGTTCTCGATCAGTGCCTTCGCGGCCTCTGCATCGATGGACTCCTCGTTCAACCGGTATTTCGGGATGACTGAACCTTTTTCCTTCGATCCATAGCCAAATGCCATGCTTCTCAGTTTCTCTTTGTTTTTTTCTCCGTAGAGCATTATTCTCCTCCTGTATCTGTTTTAGCCAAAGCTCATTTCTTACATCGTTACGTCGGACTTCCCGAACCGGTAAAGCTCCGCGTACTGGCCGCCGAGCCGCATCAGTTCCTCATGGGATCCCTCTTCCCGGATCTGTCCGTCATCGATCAGAATGATCCGGTCCGCATTTCGTATCGTCGATAGGCGATGGGCAATAATGATCGTCGTTCTGCCCTCCGCCAGCTTATCGAACGCCCCCTGGATCCGGGATTCCGTCACCGTATCCAGTGCCGAGGTCGCTTCATCCAGGATCAGGATCGGCGGATTCTTCAGGAAGATCCGCGCGATGGAGACCCTCTGCTTCTGTCCGCCCGAGAGCCTCACGCCCCGCTCGCCGACATAGGTATCGAACCCGTCCGGCATCTCCAGGATATCTTCGTAGATCTCCGCGCGTTTCGCCGCCTCCCGGACTTCTTCCATCGTGGCTGCCGGATCACCGTATCGGATGTTCTCCGCGATCGTATCCGCGAACAGGAACACGTCCTGCTGCACGATCCCAATATTCTTTCGCAGCGACTGCCTGCAGATCTGTCGCACATCTGTGCCGTCGATCCGGATGCTCCCCCCATCCACGTCATAAAAACGCGGGATGAGCTGGCAGAGCGTCGTCTTGCCTCCGCCGGACGGACCTACGATCGCCACGGTCTCCCCGGCTTTCACGTGCAGGTCGATCCCCTGCAGGACATCCCGGTCCCCTTCTTCTGATGCCGTATAGGCGAACGAGACTCCCTCCATATCGATCTGCCCCTGCACCTCTTCCAAAGGCTGGGCATCCTCTGCGTCGACCACCTGCGGCTCCGTGCGCATGATCCCGACGAACCTCGTCAGACCGGCCCAGCCGTTCATGAACGTCTCCATGAAATTGCCCAGCTTGCGGATCGGATTGATGAACGTACTGATATACAGATAGAACGTGATCATATCTGCATAGTTCATCTGGTCCCGCATGATGAGCCATCCGCCAAAGGCCATGATCGCCACCGGCATGATGCTCATGAAGAACTCCAGCGAGGACGCGAACTGTCCGAATGCCTTGTAGTTCTCACACTTCGAGGTCTTAAATCGCTCATTGGCGATAGCAAATTTATTGTAATCCTCCTGCTCATTGGCGAACGCTTTCGAGGTGCGGATCCCGGACAGCCCGGATTCGATCTCCCCGTTGATCTCGGCCAGTTTTACCTTGACCTGCCGCGACGTATAGAGCATTCTCCGCCGGCAAAGCAGCACGATGAACAGAAAGATCGGGATCAGGATCAGGATCAGCAGCGCCAGTTTCCACTGGATCGTGAACATGATGATGATCGCGCCAATGATCGTGACACTTGCGATGAACAGGTCCTCCGGTCCGTGATGGGACAGTTCCGTGATCTCAAACAGGTCTCCCGTCATGCGGGACAAAAGCTGGCCTGTCCGGTTCCGGTCGAAAAACTCGAAATCCAGGGACTGTATATGGACGAACAGATCCTCTCTCAGATCCGCCTCCACACGCACACCGAACATGTGCCCCCAGTAGGTGATGATGAAGTGCATCCCTGCTTTCAGGAGAAACGCCGCCACGAAAACAGCCATGATCATAAAGAACGCTTCATAGGCCCGGTCCGGCAGAAGATGGTACATCCCGTACCTTGCCGCCAGCGGGAATGCCAGGTCGATGCACGATGCGATCAGCGCACAGGAAAGATCCAGCGCGAACAGCTTCCAGTGCGGCCTGAAATAGCTGAGGAATATCTTAATGATCGGCTGCGAATAGTCTTTGTTATTGACCGGCAGTTCTCTGTCATTCATAAACTAAAAGCTCCCTACCCCTGCGGGCAAAAAATCTTCTTTAATACTACCATTTTCGCCGATTTCGTGCAATAATTGTATATGTACATTCTATGTACATTTCATGAGAGGTATATTATGCAAAGTCTGGCAACCATTGATATCATAATAGCGCTTGCCAAAACGTTCATCATCATACTGCCGGGATATATCGTCACGAAGCTGGGGATCCTGAACTCTCAGCACACGGCGGGCATGTCCGCGCTTATCACCTGCGTGACCTACCCGTGTCTGGTCATCGACGCGATGCAGATGGAGTTCTCCATGCAGGTGCTGAACAACTGTAAGTATGTAGTCCTGATTTTTTTCGGCGCCGTGATCTGCGCTCTGATCGTTTCGAAGATCGTAACCATGATCGTGAAGCTTCCGCCGGAACGGGCCGGGATCTTCGCTTTCATGCTGGTCTTTGGCAATACCGGCTTCATAGGGCTACCGGTGCTGAACGGACTGCTGGGAAGTGAAGCGGTCTTCTATGGGGCCCTTTGTGATTCCTCCTATGATATCTTCATGTTTACCATCGGGATCACGCTAATCCGTAACGGAGCGTCCGATCACGACATGAAGCTCGGCGAAACACTGAAGGGGCTGATCAATCCGTGTCTGATCGGTGTGCTGATCGGTCTCACGCTATACATCTTCGGCATCACCCTGCCGGAGGTCATCGCATCCCCGGTCGAGCGGATCGGCGCGATCACGAGTCCTCTCGCTATGATGGTCGTCGGATCCCATCTGGCCCGCGTCCGGATCCGGGATCTGTTTGCCAGCGGCCATGCTTATCTGGTCTGCCTGATGAAACTGATCGTCTTCCCGCTCATAGCGCTGGCGATCGTCAAGCTGACCATCGGCACCGGAACGCTGCTCGCCTCGGTCATCGTACTGCAGGCGGCCATGCCGGTCGCGATGCTTTCGGTCATCTTCAGCGAACGCTACAAGGGTGACGTGAGTTTCGCCTCCACCGGTGTTATGCTGACAACTTTGATGTGCATTCTGACAATACCGCTGCACGCGATCCTGCTGCAGCACATCTGATACTGGAGTACTTTAGCTTATGGATAGTTCCGGCTTGATACAATATATCGAACTATATTTCACTACCGGCGTAAGGTGGGTGTGTGCAGGGCTTGGTGCGCTGATCCTGCTGCACCAGATCCTCTCGCTTCTTAAGATGCGCAATCCCTCGGAGATCTGGGCCTACCTGCGCTGTCCCGATGGCAGCAGCGTGCCCCTTACCCACTGGGAGAACCTGATCGGCCGCGGCCGCGGCTGCGACATCATCCTGAATCTTTCCAGCGTTTCCCGAAGTCACGCGACACTGATCCGCGACCCGAACGGAACTTGGCGATATCACGATCTGAACTCGAAGAACGGCTCGTACATCAACGGCGTGCGGGTCTATCAGCCGACGGTATTAAAAGGCGGTGACCAGCTCACCATAGGCGGCGAGGACTTCGAGCTCTATCCAGTCAGCCTGCAGGAGCGGCTCGCGAACGTCGAGAAGAGAAAACGCCGGACCCATCCGGTCTCTCCATGGCCTTCACTGGTCATGCTGACGATCTTTCAGTTCCTGACCGTCCTGCAGTTTCACATCTCGCTGGGCAAGGACTTCTCCGCCCAGGTGATCGTGGCCTTCGCGCTGCTGTGTGCTCTGATGTGGTTCTACGTGATCCTGATGCGCGCCTTCCGAAGGAACAGCTTCGAGATGGAGATCATATGCTTCTTCCTATCGACCTTGAGCCTGGCCATTACCCTATCCTATTCCTACACTTCGGACGGGGTCCTGAAGCAGGCGATCTGTGTCGTGCTGGGGGTGGCTGTGTTCTTCTTCCTCTGCTGGTATCTGCGGGATCTGAACCGTACGAAAAAGATCACCTACCTGCTGCTTGGCATCAGCGGATTCCTGCTGCTCATCAACGTGCTCTTCGGCACGGTCACGAACGGTGCGCAGAACTGGATCTACATCGGGGGATATTCCTTCCAGCCGTCCGAGCTGGTCAAGATCGTTTTCATCTACGTCGGTGCAGCGACGCTGGACGAGCTGCAGCAGAAACGGAGCCTCTATCTGTTCATGGGCTTCAGTGTCTTCTGCCTGGGCTGTCTGGCTCTGATGGGTGACTTCGGAACGGCGATCATCTTCTTCGTCACGTTCCTCGTCATCTCCTTCCTGCGCTCCGGCGATTTCACCAAGCTGATCCTCATCCTCGGGGCCGCCGGCCTGATGGGCCTGATGGTCCTCCGGTTCCGTCCCTATGTGGCCAGCCGGTTCGAGACATGGCGACATGCCTGGGACTATGCTACCGAAGGCGGATATCAGCAGGTACAGACCATGACCGCCACCGCCAGCGGAGGCCTGCCGGGACTCGGCGCTGGTGAAGGCAATCTGGGCAACCTCTTCGGTGCCGGAACAGACCTTGTCTTCGGCATGCTCGCGGAGGAATGGGGCCTCATCATTGCCGTCCTGGCCGTCCTGTGCATCATCACGCTGACCATATTCGCGTTCCGCTCGATCGCAGCCGGACGCTCCACCTATTACAGCATAGCCGCCTGCTCGACCTCGACCCTGTTCGTCTTCCAGACGATGCTGAACGTACTCGGTTCCGTCGACATCCTGCCGCTGACCGGCGTCACCTTCCCGTTCCTGTCTTCAGGCGGGACCAGCATGATCGCCTCCTGGGGCCTGCTCGCTTTCCTGAAAGCAGCCGACACCCGTCAGAACGCCAGCTTCGCGATCCGCCTTGACCGAAAGAGCGAGTTCAAGGATCACCTGGCGGACGGCGACTTCCTGGATCCGGAGGATATCTTCTCCGCCGTCGATGGCATGGAGGGGAACTCCGCTCTCTCGATCTCCGAGCAGATGGACAATGACCCGGAATTCCAGAAATACTGGGAGGAGAAGCAAAGGCTGGCCCAGGCGCAGCCCCGTAATACACGGCCCGCCGCCAAGTACCAGACACAGGTGCCGCGCGGCAAGAAGGGAAAAAAGGACGCCGAAGCCCAGAATGCTCCTGCCCCGCAGCCAAAGAAACAGAAACAGCAGAAGCAGAAGCAGGCCCAGCCTAAGCAGCAGCCGCAGCCGTCTGCGCCGCAGACGCCGCGCGAAGATCGTCAGGCTCGTCCTGAACCCGCACCTAAACGAAAGGCCTCCGCGAAACCGCGGCCTCGGCCTGTTTCCTATAAAAACGTCGATGACGACGCATTCTTCCGCAGCCTTGATGAGAAGGGCGGACGGCCGGCGAGCGGCCCGACCATCCATATGTATGATGATGCGGAAGGCGATCAGCCGGTCACCCTTGAAGATCTGTTTGGAGGCGATAATAAATGAAAAAGATAGAAAGACGCGCCATACTTTGCCTCCTGGTCGCCGTAGTGCTGATCTCAGGCCTGTGCATCTTCATCGTCCGTGATTTTCGCGACGGTGCGGAGTGGGCTTCCTATGAAGGAAACCGCGATGTCTTCGCCGATGGCGATCTCGCCAAAGGCGCCCTGTACGACCGTCATGGCGAACTGCTGATGCGAAATACGGCTAACGGGATGGTCTTTAACGACAGCGCGGACATCCGGGCCGGCTGTATGCACATCACGGGAGATACGGATAATAATATCGCCACCGGGGCCAACCGGGTCTTCGTCGAGCGTCTGATCGGCTATGATTTCATCAACGGGATCTATACCCTGAACAATGCCGGCAAAGACATCTACCTGACGCTGGACTCCAGCCTTTGCGCGACCGCCTACACTGCGCTGGCCGGGCGAAAAGGAACGGTCGGTGTCTACAACTACAAGACCGGTGAGATCCTCTGCATGGTCTCAAGTCCCACCTACGATCCGACGGAGCCGCCTTATGAGATCGCCGATGGAACCTACATCAACCGCTTCACAGGAGCGACTTTCGCCCCCGGCTCAACCTTCAAGCTGGTCACCGCTGCGGCATCCATCGAAAATCTGGACGATGCCTATACTTATGAGATCAACTGTGACGGCTACGTCGACTACGGCAACGATGACAAGGTGACCTGTACCGAATGGCACGGAACGGTGGAACTGGAA
>JAFRLD010000161.1 GCA_017431395.1 Bacillota bacterium
CGGGGCCCACCTCTTCTTCTGAAAGCGCCTGGATCAGCTTCGATGCCGTTTCCTTTTCGACCTGGGCGAGGTCCGCGGTCTGGCCCGCCTTATTGCCGGATCCTGCCTCTCCTGTATCTTCTGAGCTGCCAGCTCCATCACTTCCGCCGCAGCCGGCTAAAGCCAGCATACAGACAATCAGACAGGCTGCCGCGATTCTGCTTATCCATTCTCTTTTTTTCATGTTCCCCCCATTCCAGTTCCTGCCGCATGGCATTTCGCTCGTTTTCATAGACCGGTAGCAGACTATAGGCTGCCCGGTCTCCGATCTCCTCCGCCTGCTGCGTGAGCGGCAGGCCTTCCGCGATCATATATCCGTACATGGCGCAGACCCCTTTTCGGATATCCGGGTCCGCGAACGACCGGCGAAGCCGCATCCGGGTGACCAACTGCCGGATCTTCCGGATCAGGATCCAGAGCAGGATCAGGGCAAGCAGCACGATCGCCGCCGCCAGTAGGATCCTGCGGATCAGCTGTTCGTAATCCGGCGCCTCCTCGTCCGCCGCTTCCTCCAGCGGTGTTTCCGACAGTTCCTCGTTTTTGCTTTCGTATGAGATGGACTCCAGTCCCCTGGAGAGGTCTGCCTCCGGCATGACCCCGCGCCAGGCGCTCGTGAATTCCATCGGCACCCATCCGTATCCGTCGATATAGATTTCCGTCCAGGCATGGGCATGGCTGAAGCCCAGATCATAGGCCTGTCCAGCCTTTGCAGAAGCCGCATCCGCAGGTGTGAACAGATATCCTTCCACATACCTGGCCGGGATGCCGTAGTACCGCATCATCATCGTAGCCAGGCTGGCATAGTGCACGTCGCCGCCTTTGCCCGTGATCAGGAACTGCTCTATGACATCCTCCCCGTCCGCAGGCGCCTCGAAGTTTTCCGAATAGATGAAGTTCTTGTCCAGATACTCCTGCACGAAAGCGATCGCCTGTTTATAGTCCGCATGGTTTGCCGCCGGATCCGCCGGCTCTCCTTCTACGATATAGAGGCTGCCCGCGAGCGCATCCGGAACATCCGTATAATGCTCATAGCACCAGACGTTATAGTGGCTCTCGTTCGTATAGTAGTCTCTCAGCTCCTTGCTGTCCGTGGCGCTGTAGAGCCGCCCTACCCAGTCGGTCCAGCTTCCGGTCAGGCCCGTCAGAGCCGGGTAGGTGTACTCCCTCGTCCCATTTCTCCGGTCCGTTCTTAAGAAGCCCCCGCCGTAGTTCTGCGTCCCCTCCGGAAGCTCTTGATCCGTTCCCGTCAGCTCATAGGGTATGTATATGTTCGAGCGGTCCGCCTTCACTGCGCGAACGGTCACGGTCACCGGTTCCCCGGCTTCCTCTGCGTCCGAGACCAGCGCTGCTTCCGAGAGCTGCGACAGCCCGTCGAACCCCTGATGGTTCAGCCAGTACTGGGTGTCCCGCCGGGTGTAATACGTCTCATCCCCGAGGTCCTTCCACCGGTGCCCCTGATAGATCTCCCCGACAAAGCCGCGCAGCCAAAGGGGCTGGATGGCTCCCTCTCCCGCATCGATCGTGATCGTAAGGGCCGTCTCCGTTTCGTCTCTTCCCCCCTCGGTCAGCTGGCGGATGGCGTCACTTGAATCCCCGCGAAGCTTTACCACATCCTCGCCCGTTAGCTTCACCAGATCCCCCTTGCCGAGCGGGTCTTTGCCGAAGCGTTTGTCGAGCAGGGTCTCCATGGCGGCCTGCGTGTTTTTCTGAAGTCCGCTTTGGGAGATCCCCGTCGTCTGATCGATCGCAAGACCTGCCGCCAGCGTCACCGCGAGGGCGAGTAGGGGCAGGGCCAGCAGCCATACCGATCCCCCGTCCGGGACCTGCATCACGGCAAACGCGCAGAGGAGGGCGAATCCGAACAGCAGACCTGCCCAGATGCCGGGGGCGGTATTCGTTCCGAACATCAACGCCGCAGCGGGCACGATGTAGATCAGCAGCAGCCACCTGCAGCCGCTTCGTATGATCAGGTAGGCCAGGACGCAGAGCAGTATGAGCGCGATACTCAG
>JAFRLD010000017.1 GCA_017431395.1 Bacillota bacterium
ATAATCATACACGGCTTGTTCTCCTTCTTAGACCGTATTGTATCATTTTTGGCGAATGAGAACAAGCGTTCTTTCACTGATCGATCTGGAAGTCGATCAGATCCGTGATCTCCGCATTGCCCTGCAGATCCTGATACAGATAGGCCAGCACATATCCGGTCTTCTCCTCAGGTCCGGCGGGAGCTGTCTTGCAGAATATACAGTAGTTCATGCCGCTGACGACCTGCTGGCTGAGGCAGCAGAGAGGCGTGCAGTCGTTTCTGCCCGCGGCTTCAAGCGCCTTCGTACAGGCCCCCCTCAGGTCTTCTGACAGGTCCGGTGTTTCAGGCAGTTCCCATCCTCCGGCCTGCCCGTTTATGTTCGTCTCGATATGTGAATCCCGGACATCTCTGAGCACCGCCTTACCGTTTAAGTCCTCATAGACGCTGATGAAAGCATAGGTCTCCTTCGCGTCCGGAATACTGTCAAGGAATCTGCACATGAAACAGTGGTTCGTTCCCGCGACGATCTGACTGCCAAGATACGCGATCGGTGTGATCTCCGCGATGGTATAGGCCTGGACCGCCTCATCGAAGAGGACCTTCTCCTCCTTATTGATCTCATAGGAGGCAGGTTCGTCCATACTCCCGGTCACCAGGCCGTTCTCTACCTTGTCCGGATTCGCCGCATCCGCAGCTCCCTCCGGACCGACGCCGGGAATATCCTCACGCTGGCCGCATGCCGCCAGGGTGAGCCCCATAAGGATCACAACTGTTAGTATCAGGATCCGTTTCATCTGTTTTATTCCTTTCACTGACCGATCCTTTTCCCGACGATGAAGAATCTTCCGTCCTCGGTCTGATATGCGCAGGTGGAGAGCGTTACGAGCTGGTCCCCATAGACGGCCGTCTCCCCGGTGTCATAGATGGAGATGGACTTTACCCCTTCCACATACTGGTTGAATGTTTCCTCATCCGTGAAGCCGGCATACTCATAATACTTGAAGACATTTCTGTCATCAGGGTAGATCTTCGAATAGCAGGCGGCAATGACCTGGAAGGTATCGCTCTGCCCATTCTGATTGATCGTCTCGAATTCGAAGGTGGGATGCTTCTCGTAGAACTCCCGGTCTTCGTATTTCACGAGATCATGGAACATGATCCCGCTCTTCATATGGTGTCCATAGATGAGCCAGTTCCATGTTGGCACGTAAATATCACTGGAAACATCCATGAACGGTGTCCCCGAGTCGGAGTATTCCTTATCGAAATCCCGGTGCAGGTAGAATTCCGGATCCTCTCCTTCATCCTTTGTCTGCATGACAGGATAATCGATCTTCGTTCCTTCTACTTCGACCCAGCCGACGAGATCATTATTCTTTTGATACAGGGCCGCAAGGTCCCTGTCATCATTGTCCTCCGCCAGCTCGCTGAACGCGGACTGGGCCTGGTGGGCTTTGAGATAATAATCTGCCAGATAATAGCCCGATCCGCAGAAGACGATCAGGCAAAGAACGAGCACGATCTTCGTGCCCGTTCCCATTTTCTTGTGTTTCTTTTTGCTCACTTCAGATCTTCCATTTCACACAGTTTGACACCGGCGTTCACCAGAATGGTCTCTGCCCTCTTCTGATCTGTTGTTTTCATCGTGATCGCAGCTTCCCCTTTGGCAGACTGGATCGTGGAATAGATGTACTTGACGCCGATCCCGGCATCCGCCAAAAGCTGCAGGACTTTGTTCACAGCACCCGGTTTATTCTCGATAGCTACGGTCAGGACTTCCGTGATACTGGCCATGAAACCCTTACCGGCCAGCGCCGCGACGGCTTCTTCCGGATTCTGCACGATGCATCTCAGGATCCCGTACTCACCGGTCTCCGCGATCGTGACCGCGTTCAGGTCAATGCCATTCTCTGCGAGGATCTCCGTCAGATCCGCCAGTCTTCCTGTTTCGTTTTCCAGAAAGATCGATAACTGTCTCACTGCCATTACTCGAACCTCCTTCTATCTTCCACTCTGACTGCTTTGCCTTCGCTTCTCGGAAGTGTTCCCGCATTCAGGAGCCGGACCTTGCAGCCGATCTGCAGGATGTCACGAAGGGCATGCTCGACACGCTTCTTCATGTTCTCGACGAATTCGATATCATCGATCTCCAGACCCTCCGCAAACTCTACCATCAATTCAATGGTATCACTATTGTGCTTTCTGTCAACCAGGATCTTGTAATTCAGGGTCAGTTCTTCAAACTTAGCGATGACCGTCTCGACCTGGGACGGGAATACGTTAACGCCCTTGACGATCAGCATGTCGTCGGTACGTCCGAAGACGCGGCTCATCCTTACCGTGGTTCTTCCGCAGGCACACTTGCCTTCCATCAGATAGCAGATGTCCCTCGTTCTGTACCGGATCATCGGCGTGCCGCGCTTCTTCAGCGTGGTGAATACCAGCTCTCCTGTTTCTCCCATCGGCAGCTGCTTCAAGGTGTTCGGATCTATGATCTCAGGATAGAACAGGTCTTCCTGGATATGCATCCCATTGTTCTCAATACAGCTGGTGGAGACACCAGGGCCCGTGATCTCCGTCAGCCCATAGATGTCATGCGCCCGGATCCCAAGACCCTTCTCGATCTTGCTGCGCATGCTCTGCGTCCAGGGCTCAGCTCCGAAGAGACCGGCTCTCAGCTGCAGGTCTTCCGGCTTGATCCCGGCTTTTTCGACCGCTTCCGCGATGGTCAGAGCATAGGACGGTGTGCAGCAGAGCACGTCGCTCTTCATATCCTGCATGAACATGATCTGGCGGGCTGTATTACCTGTGCTCATCGGCAGCACGGTCGCGCCGATCGCCTCGGCCCCTGCATGGGCTCCAAGTCCGCCTGTGAACAGGCCGTATCCATAGGAGATGTGGGCCACGTCATTCGCGCCGATCCCGCACATGGTCAGTCCTCTGGCTACGGATTCCGCCCAGTCATCCATGTCCCCCTGGGTATAGCCGATGATTTTTGGCTTGCCGGTGGGTCCCGAAGAGGACTGGATACGGACGATATCCTTCATCGGGGCTGCCGTCAGTCCCATGGGATAATTCTCCGCCAGGTC
>JAFRLD010000162.1 GCA_017431395.1 Bacillota bacterium
AGAAAGAACTGCTCCAGCTTTTGGATGAGGACGGTAACGTTCAGCTGCAAAAGCTGGACGGCATCAACGTACTGACTGCTTATTATGATGGAGATATGCACCCGGTGACAGAGGAAGCCGCGGCAGAAGATGCGTCGGCGTTCCGGCTGGAGGCCACCTGGGAGCCTCAGAAGGGCGAGAAAGGGGACTTCGTGGGCAGTGACATCAAGGTGTATTCGATGACCGGAGACGCACCGGTCTATACACTGAGCACCGGTGTGTATGTGAGAGGACAGGAGGAGACGCAATGAACCAGGTACCGAACAAACTGGGGCCGGTCGCTCTCCTGCTGACGGTCATCACCATCTGTCTGACGGTCATGGCGATCCTGACGTTGACAACGGCAGCGGCGGATCAGGCCATGGCGAACCGGTTCGCGGATTCGGCTCAGATCAGATTTTCGCTGGAAGCGGAGGGACAGCAGTTCCTGCAGCAGGCGGACGAACAGCTTTCCGGCGGAGGCGAGCTGCAGGACCTTCCTGATGTCAGCGCCGCAGGCAATAGCGTCGAGAAGGTCTTCGAACAGGAAGGCTATCAGCTCACGATCCGGCTGCGACCGGAGGGCGATTCGGACTACACCGTGACCCGGTGGTCCCTCGAGAAAAAATGGAAGGAAAAAGAGACCATCGATGGTCTTTGGATGCCGCAGTTCTAAACTTCGGTCTGGCTGCGGTTAGAGGCACGAAAGGACGAAAACATGGAAATTCTGGACATTCTGAGGAATGCAATGGAGAAGGAAGCATCGGACATCTTCCTGGTTGCAGGACTTCCGGTGACTTACAAGGTCCGGGGACATCAGTCCCGGGATGGGGACCGTCTGCTCCCGGATGCGATCGATCAGGTGGTGGGCCAGATCTATCAGTTCAGCAAGAGAGATCGGAAGCTGGTGGACCAGGGCCTTGATGACGACTTCTCGTTCGCGGTCTCCAATATGGGCAGGTTCCGCGTCAATGTATTTCGCCAGCGCGGCTCACTGGCAGCGGTCATTCGGGTCATCCGGTTCGGGCTGCCGGATCCCGTGCAGCTTGGGATCCCGGAGACGGTCCTGGCCCTGGCGGAGGAGAAAAAAGGACTCGTGCTGATCACCGGCGCCGCCGGGACCGGCAAGTCGACCACGCTGGCCTGTATGATCGACCGGATCAACAATACGCGGGACGGGCATATCATAACGATGGAGGATCCGATCGAATACATCCACCGGCATGAGCGGTCGATCGTATCACAGAGAGAGATTTCGATCGATACGCCGGGATATCTGGAATCCCTGCGGTCCGCGCTTCGTGAGAGCCCGGACGTCATCCTGCTCGGAGAGATGCGGGATTACGATACGATCTCCGCGGCGATCACGGCGGCAGAGACAGGCGTGCTGCTGCTGTCCACGTTGCACACGAGCAGCGCAGCCAATACGATCAACCGGATCATTGACGTGTTCCCTGCCAATCAGCAGCAGCAGGTCAAGATCCAGCTGGCCCAGATCTTGAAAGGCGTCGTCTGCCAGCAGCTCGTTCCTTCGACGGATGGCGGGCAGGTGCCGGTGTTCGAGATCATGAAGTCAACGCCTGCGATCCAGAACATGATCCGGGAGGGCAAGCTCCATCAGCTGGATTCCACCATGCAGGCAGGGGCGGCGGAAGGAATGTGTACGATGGACGGCAGCCTGATGCAGCTTTATCGCGGCGGTAAGATCACGAAGGAGACGGCACTGATCTCCTGTGTATATTATGAAAATATGAAGAAACGGTTGGAAATTTAGCTATGAAAGATCGAAGAAAACCAAGGCCTGGCATAGATTCGAACTGGGCAGGCGGGATTCGTCTACGGACGATCAATCTGATCGTATTTATAGCAGTCCTGGTAGCGGCGGCGGTGCTCATTTACGGGATCCATTCCATGACAGATAACTACCACGACTTGAGGGCAGCGACCAATACGAATCTGGCTTGCCAGGATGCAGCGAAGGATCTGACGGATGCATCGGATTACCTGACGAATCAGGCCAGGGCATTCGCGGTGTCCGGGGACCTGCAATACCTGAACAATTGCTTCGAGGAAGCGAAACAGACGAAGCGCAGAGATAAGGCGCTGGATATTCTGAAGGCAAATATGCCGGAATCAGAGGCGCTGCTGTACCTGCAGGACGCTTTGGACAAATCGGTTGCTCTGATGGAGAAGGAGTATTATTCCATGTGCCTCGTGATCGATGCCAAGGGATATGATCTCCGGATGATGCCGAAGGATCTGCGTCAGACACAGCTTACTGCGGAGGACAAAAAACTGTCGCCGGAGGAACAGATCGAACTTGCCAGATCGATCCTCTTTGATGAAGACTATCAGAATGAAAAGGATATGATCGCAAGCAACGCGGAGCGTTGCCTGGATCAGGTGATGCATACGATCGATAACAATCAGGAACAGAGTTTCGCTCGGATGGAACGGACGATGCACTGGGTCATTGCGATGGTCGTCCTGCTGCTCCTGATGTTCCTCGCCCTGGTAGTGATCATTAACAACATGGTCGTTCGTCCGCTGAAAGCCAGCATCGACAGCATCAACAAGAAGATGACTCTGCCGCTGAATGGGGCCTACGAGCTGCAGTACATGGCGTCTGTCTACAACCGGATGCTCCGTGAGAATCAGGAACACCACGACCGCCTTGCCTACGAAGCGATACACGACCGGCTGACCGGTGCTTATAACCGGGCCGGATTCGAGGAACGATATCATACGGTCGATAAGAACAACATCGCCCTGGTCCTGATCGACATCGATTATTTCAAAGAGATCAACGACACCTATGGGCACAGCGTCGGCGATATGGTCCTGAAGCGTGTCGTCCGGCTGATCCAGGCGTATTTCCGCGCCGAGGACTACATCTGCCGTATTGGTGGCGATGAGTTCGCAGTGATCATGTTGTTCTCCGATTCCAGCATGCGTAACCAGGTCCTCGAAAAGATCCAGACCATCAATTCCCTGCTGCAGGAGCCCGTTAACGATCTGCCGGCGGCCTCGCTCAGTGTAGGCGTAGCCTTCGGTGACCGAAAGGATCCTACAGACGATATGTTCAAGGACGCGGATGCGGCACTGTACGAGGTGAAGAGGGCCGGCCGGAAGGGCTGCGCGTTCTATGGAGAAGAAAACGTTGAGAAATGCTAGCGCGATGAAGAATCAATGCGGCGGTTCCTTCTTTAGCGGGTGAATAGCGGGCCATTCGCCCGACAGAAGTAGCTGCATGCATCACTCGCTAAGGAAGCTGATCCGTTGGATCACCATAGTTTTCCTCGTCCGGATCAGAGGATCCGGGTTTGGTGAGGAACAGGCTGCGTTTGCCTTCCAGCGCCGCCTGCAGTTCTTCGTCGTCTGCGATCTCAGCTTCATAGGCTTCGGCGCGCTCCCGGTACCTGCGGGCGATGTCCGCCTCAGGCGTATGGTTGAAGCGGTCCGGATCGTAGGGGCGTTCCCCCTGGCCGCGCATCCTCAGCAGCTGGTTGAGCCGGTCCTGCATGAGGGCGAGCACGATGACCCAGGTGATTCCGACGAAGTAGGTGAGCACCTGAAGGATCAGATAAAGAGAAGGACAGTCTCTGGCCTCGTTACTTCCCCGGCCTTCGGCTTCCAGCTTGAACTTGATGCCCTGTTTCCAGGACCAGTAGACGAGGTAGATCCCGAACGTGACGATGCCGAGGAGCACGACCGTCCCCGGGGAGGGCTCACTGCGAAAGCCCAGCAGCCGGTTGGTGTCCTTTTGAAGATGATAGGTCCAGTAGAGAGCGTAGATCCCGAAGGTCAGGATCGAAAGCCCCGCCATCCAGAATACATTCCGTTCTCTGATGTCCATTGATGATTCCATTCTACGCCTCCACCTGTCCGCCAAGGGCAGTATAGTCTTCGAAGAATCCCGGATACAGTTTGTTCACTACACCGGCGTCCCGGATGGTCACGGGCATGCGGCTGACGCAGGAGGCTGCGGTAGCTGCCAGTACGATCATCGGATCCCCGCCGGCATGGATCTCCCCGCCGGTCAGGATGGCTTTGCCGGTGAAAGAGAAGCCGGAGCCCCCATCTGAAATGTCCGCCCCGAAGGCATCGAGTACGCGGAAGATGGAGGTATAGTCATCGCTGTTGATCCCGGTCAGCATCGATGTGCCGCTCGCGTTAGCCATGATCACGGA